>NZ_JBQQBV010000020.1:0-137637 GCF_052246355.1 Streptomyces sp. 3N207
ATGGGGCTTGGCTACCGGAAGGAGTTGTCGGGGAGGGTCCCTGGGGGGATGGGGGTCCTCGCCCCCAGCCCATAACGTCAGCCCGACGATTACACTCGGCTCTGTGGCTCAACTACGTCTCGCGCTGAATCAGATCGACTCCACCGTCGGTGACCTGGAGGGCAATGCCGCAGCTGTCCTCCGGTGGACCCGGCACTCCGTCGAACAGGGCGCCCATCTGGTCGCGTTCCCGGAGATGATGCTGACCGGGTATCCGGTCGAGGACCTGGCGCTGCGCCGGTCGTTCGTCCAGGCGAGCCGCACAGCCGTGCGGGAGCTCGCGCGGCGGCTGGCCGACGAAGGGCTGGGCGAGGTGCCCGTCGTCGTCGGCTATCTCGACCGCTGCGAGCAGGCCCAGCCCCGCTACGGCCAGCCCGCCGGTGCCCCGCAGAACGCGGCGGCCGTGCTGCACCGCGGCGAGATCGTGCTGACCTTCGCCAAGCACCATCTGCCGAACTACGGCGTCTTCGACGAGTTCCGCTACTTCGTGCCCGGCGACTCCATGCCCGTCCTGCGGGTGCACGGCGTGGACGTGGCGCTCGCCATCTGCGAGGACCTGTGGCAGGAGGGCGGCCGGGTCCCGGCGGCACGCACCGTGGGTGCCGGGCTGCTGCTGTCGGTCAACGCCTCGCCGTACGAGCGGGACAAGGACGACACCCGGCTGGACCTGGTGCGCAAGCGTGCGCAGGAGGCGGGGTGCACGACCGCGTATCTGGCCATGATCGGCGGCCAGGACGAGCTGGTCTTCGACGGCGACTCGATCGTCGTCGACAGCGACGGGCAGGTGCTGGCGCGTGCGCCGCAGTTCGAGGAGCAGTGTCTCGTCCTCGATCTGGAGCTGCCGGCTGCCGCCGTGACGCCGCCGTCGGGCGAGGTGGACGACGGGCTGCGCGTCGAGCACCACGTCCTCTCCGCCGAACCGCTGCCCGCCTACGAGCCGGAGGCCACCGGTGGCGAGGCGCCGCGTAGGGAGGACGCCGAGGAGATCTACACAGCGCTGGTGGTGGGCTTGCGCGCGTATGTGGTCAAGAACGGCTTCCGCTCGGTGCTGATCGGGGTGTCCGGCGGCATCGACTCGGCGCTGACGGCCGCCCTCGCCTGCGATGCGATCGGCGCGGAGAACGTGTACGGCATCTCGATGCCGTCGCGGTACTCCTCGGAGCATTCGAAGGAGGATGCCGCCGAGCTGGCGGAACGCACCGGGCTCAACTTCCGCACCGTCGAGATCGAGCCGATGTTCGCCGCGTACATGGGCTCGCTCGGCCTCACCGGGCTCGCCGAGGAGAATTTGCAGGCCCGGCTGCGCGGCACGCTGCTGATGGCCGTCTCCAACCAGGAGGGCCACATCGTGCTGGCCCCAGGCAACAAGTCCGAACTGGCGGTGGGCTATTCGACGCTGTACGGCGACGCGGTGGGCGCCTACGGCCCGATCAAGGACGTCTACAAGACGAACATTTTCCGCCTCGCGAAGTGGCGCAACCGTGCGGCCCTGGAGCGCGGCCAGACCCTGCCGATCCCCGAGCGCTCCATCACCAAGCCGCCCAGCGCCGAGCTGGCGCCCGGCCAGGTGGACACCGACTCGCTGCCCGACTACGACGTCCTCGACCGCATACTGAAGCGGTACGTCGACGGCGACCAGGGCGCGGCGGCCATCGTCGAGGCGGGCTTCGACGCGGAGACCGTGCGCCGGGTGCTGCGGATGACGGACCGCGCCGAGTACAAGCGCCGCCAGTACCCGCCGGGCACGAAGATCTCCCCCAAGGGCTTCGGCAAGGACCGCCGGCTGCCGATCACCAATCGGTGGCGGGAGGGCTGACGGTCGCTGTCGGAGGCTTTTGCAGCCACCAGGCGCGCGCCGGCGGGAGGTTGGCCCAGGCGGTGCGGGAGCCGGCGCGGCAGCGGTCGCGGTAGCCCGCGAGGACGGCCTCCACCGCGCGGTGCCTGTTCGCCTCGGCCGCCGACGCGAACAGCCGGCGCGCCCTGGCGGTGCCCAGATACGCGAAGTAGGTGAGGGTGCCGCCCGGCTTCAGCAGCGTCAGCAGGCGCTCCATGACGGTCTCGACCTGAGCCGGGCGGAAGTTGGTGAAGGGCAGCCCGGAGACGATCACGTCGTAGCGGTGGCCGGGATGCCAGCGCTCGATCCGCGTCTCCTGCACGTTCACGTACGCCTCACCGGGGTGCGCTCCGGCCAGCGCCCGCAGCCGGGCGGCGAAACGGGGGTTGCTCTCGACGACATCCAGACTGCTGCCCTCGCCGAGCGCGTCCAGCAGCAGCCGGGTCACCGGACCGGTGCCCGCGCCCACTTCCAGCACCGTGAGGGGCCCGCGCCCGGCCCGGCGGCATACGGGCTCGGCCAGCAGCCCGGAGAGGCGGCGACCGCTGGGGGCGAGGGCCCCGGTGGTACGTATGTCGGTGAGGGCCTCGGCGAGGAACATCAGCCCCGGGCTGCCGGGGCGGCGCGGCCGGGCGCTCTCGTCAGTGGCGGTCCAAGGGTGCTCGTGAGGGGCCGCCGCCGGACCGGCGCCGGGCGGAAAAGCCGTGTTCAGGGCGGTGGTTGTGACGTGCGAGTCGTTCATGGCGGCGACGCTAGGAGCGGCACCCGGGGAGAGAATCCGCCGTCGTGCGACGGCAACCCCCTACGAAAGTCGGGGGTGACGGCGTTCCCAGGTCGGAGCAAGTGAGCGCGATCCGGTCCTAGGCTCGGCCCGGTGAACGCGCAGATACGGGGCCGACCGGGCCCGCGGGCGATGCGGTGGGCCGATGGCGCCGTCGTGGCGCTCGCGACAGCACTTTCCGTACAGGAGGCCGCCCTCGGCAACGGGGCCCGGTACGGCTCCGTCTGGGTCGCCCTCGCCGTGACGGCCGGTCTGTCGCTCGCCGTACGGCACCGGTGGCCGTCGGCGGTCGCCGTGCTGACCGCCGCCGTGGCCGGGCTGGCCGGGCTCGTCCTGCCTCTGCTGGTGGCGCTCTTCCACCTCGCTTCCCGCGGGCGACCACGCGCGGCGGGCTGCGCCGTTCTCCTCGCGGTGACGGTCAACGCGGCTGCGCTCGCCCTGCACTTGGGGCCGGCCCCGCATCTGTGGGAAACCCGCTCCTACGGGCCGGTGCTGCTGCCGGTCCTCGCGGTGGTACTGGGGCTGTGGACAGGCGGCAAGCGGCGACTGGTGGAAGCCCTCGACGCCCGTGTCGAGCACCTGCGTACGGAGCGCATGCTGCGGGAGCGCTCGGCGCGGCTCGCGGAACGGGCGGCCATCGCGGCGGAGATGCACGACGTACTGGCGCACCGGCTCAGCCTGATCGCGCTGCACACGGGCGTACTGGCCACCCGTAAAGAGGCCCTGCCGGAACGGGTGGCGGACCGGGTCGGGCTGCTGCGCACGGCAGCCACGGACGCCTTGACCGATCTGCGGGACGTCCTCGGCGCACTGCGCGACCCGGACAGCGGCCAGGAAGGCAGCCAGGACGGCGATCCGCGCTGCGGGCCGGACAGCGGCCCGGCGTGCGGGCCGGACAGCGGCCCGGCGTGCGGGGACGGGGCGCGTGCGGGCGGAGCCGAGGGACCGGCGCTCCGGGATCCGGCGGACGTGGTCGCCGAGGCGCAGGCCGCGGGACAGCGGATCACGGCGGCGCTCGACGAGGCTCCGGAGCGCGCCCCCGCCGCGCACCGGCTCGCGGTGCTCCGGATCGTGCAGGAGGCGCTGACCAACGCCCGCAAGCACGCGCCGGAGTCGGCCGTGCGGATCGCCGTCGGCTACGGCCCGCCGGTCACCCTGGTCGAGGCCGTCAACGGGACGGGGCCCTCGTTCGGGCCGCTCCGGCTGCCGCCGTCCGGCTACGGTCTGGTCGGGCTGCGGGAGCGGGTCGAAGCGCTGGGCGGCGAGCTGTCGGCGGGTCCGCACGAGGGGCCCGGCGGGGAGGAGTGCTGGCGGCTTGCTGCCCGTGTCCCGCACGTGCTCCCGTCTGTTCCGGCGCCGCGCGGCGGGCACGGGGAGAGGGGGCGGAGCGAGTGATCCGCGTCATGATCGTCGATGACGACGCGCTGGTCCGGCTGGGCCTCACCGACCTGATCGAGAGCGACGGCACCCTCGAACTGGTCGCCGCGGCACGGGACGGCGCCGAGGCCGTCGCGGCGGCCACCGCGCACCAGGTGGATGTCGCACTGGTGGACGTCCGGATGCCGGGTACGGACGGCATCACCGCCACCGCGCGGCTGCGCGCCCTGCCCCGGCCCCCGCGGGTGATCACGCTGACGACCTTCGACCTGGACGCGTACGTCTACGACACGCTCGCCGCAGGCGCGGACGGCTTCCTGCTCAAGGACACCGACCCCGCGGAGATCCTGCGCGCCGTGCATCTGGTGGCCGCGGGCTCCGCCATGCTGCACCCCGCGGCGGCGCGCCGGCTGATCGACCAGCACCACCGGCGCGGCGGCGCCCGCGTGGCCGCGGCCCGGGCCGCCGTGGACCGGCTCACCCCGCGGGAGCGCGAGGTGCTGGCCCTGCTGGCGGAGGGCGCGGGCAACGCCGAGATCGCTGCCGCCCTGACCATGCGGGAGAGCACGGTCAAGGCGCATGTGAGCCGGATACTGTCCGGTCTCGGCGTCGACAACCGGGTACGGGCTGCGCTTGCGGCCCGCGATGCGGGGCTGGTGTGAGGCGGAGCCGGACCGGGTGCTGGTTCCGGCGCCCCGGTCCGGCCCTCAGGCGTCAGTCCTTGAGCATCAGCGCCCAGCCCTGATTAAACAGCTCACAGTAGTGGTCGCTGTAGCCGTGGCGGACGTAGTAAGCACCGGCGTCATCGCAGGCGGCCTTGGTGCGGTACCAGGCCTTGAAGCTGTAGCCGGCGGCGTGCTGTTCGGACGCGGCGCGGGGCGGCACGTTGTCGCCGGGGGCGGCAACGGCCGGTGCGGCGGCGGCCAGGGTGCCGAGCATCGCCACAGCTGCGGCGGTGGCGGCGAGACGGGCCGAACGGGATCTCATGCGGGTTTCCTCCCTGTGGGACACGAACCGACCTCACGGGAGGGCGCGCAGCGCGTGCCGAGGAGCGTGGCACGCGCGCCCGATGTCCTCAACTGGCCGCCATTTCATGGCAGTTGGCAAGTCCCCGTGGTGTCGCGAAGAGAGTATGCAGGCACCGGGGCAACCGCCAGCGGCACACGCGGTGACTCAGATCACACGCGTCCCCCGCGTGCTCTTCGCACCCCACACGCGCCCGCCACCGCCTCCCCTCCTCTCCCCCCGGGAGCTGACCGCCGGGCGGCACGGGTTACACGTGCGAGTGAGCCTCCACCGGGACCTCGCCCGCGCGAGCGACCACGCGCGAGTCGCCGCGGTCCAGTGCGCCCGCCGTGACGGCTATGGCGAGCCCGGCCAGGGCGAGGGCCGCGCCGACCAGGGTGGGGGACGTCCAGCCCCAGCCGGCGGCGATGACGACACCGCCGAGCCACGCGCCGCCCGCGTTGGCGAGGTTGAACGCGGAGTGGTTGGAGGCCGAGGCGATGGTGGGTGCGTGCGAGGCGGCCCGCATCACCAGCATCTGGACCGGCGTGGTGATCAGGAAGCCGACGGCCCCCAGCAGCCCCACCAGCGCCAGCGCGGCCCACTTCACGGGAGCCGCGAAGTGGAGGGTGACCATCAGCGCTGCCATCAGACCCAGCGCCACATACAGGGTGCGGCGCGGGGCGCGGTCGGTCAGCGGGCCTGCGATCAGAGTGCCCAGCGTCATGCCGATGCCGAAGAGGGCGAGCACCCAGGTGACCGAGGTGTCGGCAAGCCCTGTGACCTCGGTCATCATCGAGGCCAGGTAGCTGTAGACGGCGAACACGCCACCGAAGCCGAAGACGGCGGTCAGCAGCCCGAGGACCACCTGGCGGTTGCCCAGGGCGCGCAGTTCGTGACGTACGCCACCCTGGTGCTCCAGCGGTATACGGGGCACGAGGAGCGCGAGTGCCGACATGGCGACCAGGCCGATGAGGGTGACGACCACGAAGGTGGCGCGCCAGCCGAGTTGCTGACCCAGCGCGGTGCCGCCGGGCACGCCGACGATGTTGGCGACGGTCAGCCCGAGGAACATCGTGGCCACGGCGCGGGCCGCGCGGCCCTCCTTCACGAGCCGGGCCGCGACCACGGCACCGACGCCGAAGAACGCACCGTGCGGCAGCCCCGCCAGCACCCGGCCGGCCAGCAGCGTGCCGAATCCGGGGGCGAGCGCCGAGGCGAGGTTGCCGAGAGTGAACAGCCCCATCAACAGCAGCAGCATCAGCTTGCGCGGGACACGGGCGCCGACGGCGGTCAGCAGCGGGGCACCGAGTACGACACCGAGGGCGTAGGCGGAGACCAGATACCCCGCGGTCGGTACGGACGTGCCGAGATCGTCGGCGACGTTCGGCAGCAGGCCCATCATCACGAACTCGGTGGTGCCGATTCCGAAGGCGCCCACGGCGAGTGCGAGCAGAGCCAGAGGCATGCGGAGACCTTTCTTATGCGGAAGGGGGTGTAACCGATTACATTGCCGGGCACCCGGCGGTGCGGGTCTATGTTTGGCGGTGTAACAAAGTCTCGCAGCCGGATGTTCCACGGTGCAAAACGCGACGTTACGAGGGGTGGAATCTCCGCGGACCCGGGCGATACGGGGTGCCCCTTACCCGCCGTCCGCGGCCGCGCCTGCGCTGTGGCTTGTCGCGCAGTTCCCCGCGCCCCTTCGGGGCGCACAACCCCTCGGCGTCGAGAGGGCAAGCGGCGAGCCCTAGCCCGTCAGGTCGATCTTCGCCGCGATCGGCAGGTGGTCGCTGTCGGTCGCCGGGAGCGTCCACGCGGAGACGGGGTCGGCGCCCTTGACCATGATCTGGTCGATCCGCGCCATCGGGAACGAGGAGGGCCAGGTGAAGCCGAAGCCGTCCCCCGCCGCGCCCTGCGCGGAGCGCATCTGGGAGGTGATCGGCGCCAGCGCGCGGTCGTTCATGGTGCCGTTGAGGTCGCCGAGGAGGAGGACCTGACCTGCCGGGTCGTTGGCGATCGCCTCACCGAGCGCGTCGGCGCTGCCGTCGCGCTGCCCGGCCGTGAAGCCGGAGCGGAACTGCACCCGGACCGACGGCAGATGGGCGGCGTAGACGGCGACCTCGCCCTTCGGCGTCTGCACCGTGGCACGCATGGCACGCGGCCAGCCCATCTTGATGTCGACCGTCCTGATGTCCTTCAGCGGGTACTTGCTCCACAGCCCGACCGTGCCGGTGAGCTTGTGGTAGCGGTGCGTCTTGTCGAGCGCGGCCTGATAGGAGCCGGCCTTCGCCGGGGAGACCTCCTCCAGCGCGATCACATCGGCCCCGGAGTCGACCAGCACCTTGGCTGTACCCCGGGGGTCGGGGTTGCCCGCGTTGACGTTGTGGGTGACGACGGTGAGGTCACCGGCACCGCTGCCGGTCTTGTCGTCGAACAGCCCGCCGAACAGGTTCGCCCACATCAACACCGGCAGCAGCAGCGCGATCAGCGCGGTGGCCGACCGGCGCAGCACGGCGGCGACCAGCAGCACAACGATCAGCAGCCCGCCCCACGGCAGGAACGTCTCCCACAGCGAGCCGAGGTTGCCGATGGCGTTGGGGACCTCTGCGTGCAGCCAGAAGGCGAGCCCCAGAAGCACGGCGGCCATCGCGACGATCCAGCCGCGCCGCCATTTCCCTGGCCCTGACCAGCCCCGGGAAGCACCGTCGGCGCGGCTGCCGGTGAACCGGGACCAGGGTCCCTGCCGTCCGCCGCCGTCCTCGCTGAAGGTGGCCTCCGACGTGTACACGCGCGCCATCCGCCGTCCGTCCTCACTTGCCTGTGTTGGTGCCCGATGAACGATAGGCGATGCCCGTTTTCATGCAGTTGAACCCTTCGGTTCGACTGCCGCTTTCGCCCTGAAGTCCGGTGTGGAATCTGAAAGGAGGACGAGAGCCGACAGCCCTCGGGTTCCGGCAGGTCGGGGCTGGTTCGCCACTGTGACACAAACCGCACGCAGCCCGTACGGCACCCCCGGACCGACCGCAGGGGCAGACCCACGCACCGGCCGTACGGCAGACCCACGCACCGGCCGCCTTCCGGTGACGAGACGTCACTCCCGAGGGCGGAGGCCGTCCAGAAAGGCGTCGACGATCTGCCGGGGCATCTCCTCGGGCAGCTCTTCCCAGTCGCGCAGCAGGATGCGGGCGAGGATCGGCGCCGTCAGCATGTCGACGAGGACGTCGATGTCGATGTCGCCGCGCAGCTCCCCGCGCTCGATCCCGCGCCGCAGTACGAAGGCCAGCCGCTCGCGGCGGGCGCTGATGACGGTCTCGTGGTAGCGCTTCCACAGCTCGGGGCGGCTGTGCACATGGCCGGCCAGCACCCGCAGCAGCGTGGAGCGCCGCTTGGCGAGACCGATCTGGCGCAGCCAACCCAGGGCCCCGATGAGGACCTCGCGCAGTGGCCCGTCCCCGGGGCCCTCGTACGTCGGCTCCTCCATCTCCTTGACGACATACAGGAACAGCTCGTCCTTGCCGGACCAGCGCCGGTAGACCGCGGCTTTGCCGACGCCCGCGGTGCGGGCGATCTGCTCGACGGAGAGGGCGTCGTAGGAGACGCCCTCCTCCAGGAGCCGGGTGACCGCGTCCAGGATGGCGCGCTCGACAGCCTCGCTGCGCGGACGCCCGCGCGCCTTGCCGGAGGGCTTACCGGACGGGAGGGGCGGGTTCTCGCCGGCATCCGGGAGCTCTCCCGCCGTACCCCTGCCATCCGCACGCTTCACAGCCGACTCACCGCTCCGTCCCCACTGGCTGCTTCTCCTCTTCGCCGCCGGTCTCATCTTCCCCCGCCGCCTCCGCCGCGGGCTTGCCGGGCAGCCAACCGGCGACGACCAGTGCGCCCAGCAGCGCGACGGCCCCGGAGGCGAGCACGGTGGTGTGCATGGCGTCCACGAACGCCGACTTGGCCGGGTCCACCAGCGCCCGCCCCGTGGGCCCCAGCCGGTCGGCGAGCGCGAGGGTGGCCTCGATGGACTCGCCGGCCGAGTGCTGTGCGTCGCCGGACAGGTGCGGTACGGCGGCGAGGGTGCCGTCGACGCTGTCCCGGTAGCGGGTGGAGAGCAGCGAGCCGAGGACGGCCACCCCGAGCGCCCCGCCGACCTGGCGGAAGGTGTTGTTGACGGCCGAGCCGGAACCCGCCTTCTCACGGGGCATCGACTGCATGATCGAGACGGTGGCGGGCGGCATGATGTACGCCATCGCGCTGCCGAGCACGAAGTAGATGACCTCCAACTGCCACAGCGGCGTCGTCTCGTCGAGCGTGGTGAAGGCGAACATGCCGAGGGCGACCAGCACCATGCCCACCGTGCACACGGCCTTGGCACCGAACCGGGTGACGGCCTTGGCGGCACGCGGGGAGAAGATCATCTGGGCGGCGGCCAGCGGGAGCATCAGCAGTCCGGCCTCCAACGGGCTGAAGCCGCGCACGCTCTGGATGTAGAAGACGCCGAAGAACATCACCCCCATGAGCGCGAAGAAGACCAGGGCGATCGCGGCGACGGCGGCGGAGAACGCAGGGTTGCGGAAGTAGCGCACATCGAGGGCGGGATGGCTGCTGCGCCGCTCGTGCAGCAGGAACAGCGTCAGGACGAGGATGCCGCCGCCCGTGGCGGCGAGCACCTTCGGGTCGGTGAAGTCGGCCAGTTGGCCGCCCTCGATGATCCCGTAGACCAGCAGCACCAGCCCGGCGACCGAGAGCAGCACGCCCAGCGGGTCGACCCGGCCCGGTGCCGGGTCGCGGGAGTCGGGCACCAGCGCCAGGATGGCCACCAGCGCGACGAGCACGACGGGTGCGTTGACGAGGAAGACCGAGCCCCACCAGAAGTGCTCGAGCAGCACCCCGCCGGTGATGGGGCCGATGGCGACCCCGAGCCCGACGCCGCCCGCCCAGATGCCGATGGCCTTGGGCTGCTCCTCACGCGGGAAGATGTTCATCAGGATGGCCAGGGTGGCCGGCAGTACGAAGGCCGCCCCGAACCCCATCAGGGCGCGGTAGACGATCAGTTCGCCGGGTCCGGTGGAGAAGGCCGCGAGCACGGAGCCCAGGCCGAACACCAGCAGCCCGGCCAGCAGCACCTTCTTGCGGCCGAGCCGGTCACCGAGCAGGCCCGCGGTGAACAGGAGACCGGCGAAGACGAGCGTGTAGGCGTTGATGGCCCACTCCAACTCGCTCTGGGTGGCGCCCAGTCCGACGGGCGTGGGCCTGGCGAGGGTCTTCATCGCCACGTTGAGGATGCTGTTGTCCAGGACGACGACCAGCAGACTGAGCATCAGTACACCGAGGACCGTCCACCGGCGCCGATCGAGCGCCTCGGCTTTCCCGGACGCCTCGGGCGCGGCAGAAGAACTGGGGCTACTCATGGCAGGCAGCGTAGTCCTGTGTTACGAAACGGAGCCGTTCCGTTTCGTAAAAACTTCGTCATGCGCCGGCCCCGCCTCCCGGCCCTCTACCGGGTGACAGAGGGGCGTGCCAGCATGGGACGCAGATCCGGAGACGCCGTAAGGGCGCTTCGAGACGACAACAGGAGTCATCAGCCATGCCACAGACTCTCTACGGGGGAACCCGTAATCGCCGGGTGACCGTGCGCGACCTCGCACTCGCCAAGGAGCGGGGCGAGAAGTGGCCCATGCTCACCGCCTACGACGCGATGACCGCCTCCGTCTTCGACGAGGCCGGCATCCCTGTGCTGCTCGTCGGCGACTCGATGGGCAACTGCCATCTCGGCTACGAGACGACCGTGCCGGTCACCATGGACGAGGTCACCCTGCTGACCGCCGCCGTCGTACGGGGCACCGACCTCGCCCTGGTCGTCGCCGACCTGCCGTTCGGCTCGTACCAGGAAGGCGAGGTCCAGGCGCTGCGCAGCGCCACCAGGCTCGTCAAGGAAGCCGGTGCCCAGGCCGTCAAGCTGGAGGGCGGCGAGCGCTCCGCCGACCAGATCGGGCTGCTGGTGCGGTCGGGTATCCCGGTGATGGCGCACATCGGACTGACCCCGCAGTCCGTGCACGCCATGGGCTACCGGGTGCAGGGGCGCGGCGAGGAGGCCGCGCACCAGTTGATGCGGGACGCCAAGGCCGTCCAGGACGCCGGGGCCTTCGCCGTCGTCCTGGAGATGGTGCCCGCACCGGTCGCCGCCGAGGTCACCCGGGCGCTGCACGTGCCCACCGTCGGTATCGGCGCGGGGAACGACTGCGACGCCCAGGTGCTGGTGTGGACCGATATGGCGGGCCTCACTCCGGGCAAGCTGCCGCGCTTCGTGAAGCAGTACGCCGCGCTGCGTACGACGCTGGGCGACGCGGCGCGTGCCTTCGCCGAGGACGTCGTCGAGGGCGCGTTCCCGGCGGCGGAGCACTCCTTCGAGTAGCCCTTCGGACAGCTCCTGCCGCAGTTCCTTCCCGTGAGCGGCGCGACGGCCCACCGACAGGCCCGGCTCGGGTGTCGGTGGGCTGTCGGTCGTTTGTCGGTCGTTTGTCAGTGCGGGCTGGCACAGTGGCGACATGACGCGAGAGAAGACGACGAACGCGGTCGAGGTCCGCGGACTGGTCAAACACTTCGGGGAGACGAAGGCCGTCGACGGCATCGACCTCGATGTGCGCGAAGGCACCGTGATGGGTGTGCTGGGCCCCAACGGCGCGGGCAAGACGACGCTCGTCCGGATGCTCTCCACGCTCCTGCAACCCGACGCGGGCACGGCGAAGGTCGCCGGGTTCGACGTGGTGCGCCAGCCCCGCGAGTTGCGCCGCACGATAGGTCTGACCGGCCAGTACGCCTCGGTGGACGAGAAGCTGGCGGGCTGGGAGAACCTCTACATGATCGGGCGGCTGCTCGACCTGCCCCGTACGGAAGCACGCAAGCGCGCCGACGAACTGCTGGAGCGGTTCTCCCTCACCGAGGCGGCCCGGCGCCCCGTGATGAAGTACAGCGGCGGTATGCGGCGCCGGCTCGACCTGGCGGCTTCCATGATCGGCCGCCCCAAGGTGCTGTATCTGGACGAGCCCACCACGGGTCTCGACCCGCGCACCCGCAACGAGGTGTGGGACGAGGTCAAGAACATCGTGGCCGACGGCAACACCGTGCTGCTCACCACGCAGTACATGGAGGAGGCCGAGCAGCTGGCCGGCGAGCTGACGGTCGTCGACCGCGGCCGGATCATCGCCGAGGGCCGGGTGCCCGAGCTGAAGGCGAAGGTCGGCGGCCGCACGCTGGAGATCCGCCCGTCGGACCCGGGCGAGCTGACGCGGATGGTCGGAGCCGTCGCCCAGGCAGGTCTGGACGGGGTGGCCGGTGCCACCGCGGACGAGGAGTCGGGCGTCGTCAGCGTCCCGATCGTCAGCGACGAACAGCTGACGGCCGTCGTCGCGCTGCTGGGCGAACGCGGCTTCGCGATAGCCGACATCGCCACCCATCTGCCCAGCCTGGACGAGGTGTTCCTGGCCCTCACCGGCCAGAAGGCCACCCACCAGGACGACGAGAACAAGCTCGAGGAGGTCGCGGCGTGAGTACCGCCACCGTCAAAGCACCCGGGCCCGAGCAGGCCCCGACCGGCTCCGGGTCCGGGACGGACCGCGCACCCGGCAAGCCCCGCACGGTAGAGGGCCGCATCGGACTGCGGGCCAACCTGCGGCATATCGGCGCGCTCGTCCGCCGCAACGCGCTGCAGATCAAGCAGGACCCCGAGTCGATGATGGACGCACTGCTGATGCCCATCATCTTCACGCTGCTGTTCGTCTATGTCTTCGGTGGCGCCATCGGAGGCGGCGGCGGCTCCGGCGACCGGGAGCAGTACATCCAGTATCTGATCCCCGGCATGATGGGCATGATGGGCATGTCCATCGCGATGGCCGTCGGCACGGGCATCAACGAGGACTTCCGCAAGGGCGTGATGGACCGCTTCCGGTCCATGCCGATTGCCCGTTCCTCGGTGCTGATAGCCAAGTCGGTGGTGGAGATCGGCCGGATGCTGGTCGCCGTCACCGTGCTGCTGACCGTGGGCTTCCTGGTCGGCTTCGACATCAACGGGCACTGGCTGGGCATGCTGGCCGCCATCGGGCTGACCGCGCTGTTCGGCGCCTCACTGCTGTGGATCTTCATCCTGCTGGGTCTGACGATGAACACGGCGCAGGCCGTGCAGGGCGTCTCCTTCCTGGTGCTGATGCCGCTGCAGTTCGGTTCCTCGGTCTTCGTGCCGACGGACACCATGCCCGGCTGGCTGGAGACGTTCACCGACGTCAATCCGCTCACCCATGTCGCCAACGCGGCCCGCGGACTGATGCTCGGCAAGGGCGAGGTCGCCGACCCGGTGATGTGGACGGTCATCTGGGCCGTCGGCCTGACGCTGGTGACCGCGCCGATCGCCATCTCCAAGTTCCGCAAGAAGACCTGACGGTCTCTTCGCCGCCCACCCTGCTGCCGCGCTTGGGCAGCCTGCTCCCCCGGACTCCGTCCGGGAGGGGCGCCCAATTGCGGCAGTGGACCCCGTCAGGCGTCGCGGACCAGGTTGACGGCCTCTTGGAGGGAGAGGTCGCGGCCGGAGGCGTACGCCCTCGCGTACGCCTCCTCGGAAGACAGCACTTCCCGCACAGCCGCCTCCGCGGCCACCCGCGACTCGCGCTCGACGGGGTGCGGGAAGTGCCCCTCCGGAAGCTGCGACAGACCGTCGTAGGCACCCACCAGCGACCCGGCCTCCTCGCCACGGCCGAGCGCGGCCAACGCCTGGGCGGCGCTCAGCAACTGACTCAGCGTCAGGTGGGGGGTGACCGCCTCCGCCATCAGATCGCGGGTCTTGACGATGGACCTGCGCAGCTTGGCCAGCGCCTCGTCGGGCTTGCCCTCGACGACGTACGACCAGGCCAGGATCCCCTCGATCATCCCCGCGAACAGCTGCGGCACCCGGTCGGCGAACTCCTCCTCCAGCGGGCACAGCAGCTCCCTGGCCCGCACGGGCTCCCCCTGCCGGATGAGGTACACGGCGTACTGGACGGCCGCGAAGTTGGGGCCGTCGCCATGTACGTGCTCGGACTCCTCGATCGCCTCCCGCATCAACCGCACGCCCTCCAGGGCGAGTTCCGGGTCGTCCAGCTCCACCAGCACCGAGCCGAGCCGGGACTTGAGCTGCGGCACCTGGCTGTGGGCGCCCAGTTGCTCGGCCCGCGTGATGGCCAGCCTGCACGCTTCGGCAGCACGGGCGAACTCTCCGCGTGCCGTGAGCGCCTCGGCGCGGCCGGAAAGCGCCTCGGCCTCGCCCCAGGCGTCCCCCAGCCTGCGGAAGATCTCCAGGCTCTCCGCCGCGTCCGCCGCCGATCTGTCCCAGCTGGCGGGGTGGTCGCTGGTCAGCTTGGCGCGCAGCTGGAGGGCGAAGGCCAGCTCCCACTCGTAGCCCAGCTCACGGCAGCCGGCCACGAACGCGTCGGACAGCTCGGCGAGTTTCCCGAAGTCGCCGGTCATCAGCCACGCGAAGAACCACATACAGCCGGGGAGGCGGCACACCTGCGGCATCCCCGGGGAGTAGACCTGGGTGACGTTGCGCAGTTCGGCCTGCCGCTCCGGGCTCTCCAGACTCTCGACGCCCTCCTCGGCATCGGCCAGCACCATCAGCCGCACCCCGCGCCGGGCCTCCCACAGCTGCTCCTCGCTCATCGGCGGCGGCGTGGCCGTGCACGGCTCGTACAGCGGGGGTGCAGGGCGGAGCGGTGTCGCGAAGGGGTCGGGACCCAGGGCGAGCGCGGCCTCGCTCCAGTTGCGCGAGTCGGCACGGTGCCCGCGCAGCTGCCAGAACCAGGTCATCGACAGGGTCAGACACAGCGCCTCGTGCTCGTCGCGCGCGGCGATCGCCCGGCGCAGCGCGGTGCGGATGTTGTCGTGTTCGCGCTCCAGCCGGTCCAGCCATGTCACCTGCTGGGGTCCGCGCAGCAACGGGTCGGCGTTCCGGGCCAGTTCGCGGTAGACGGTCAGATGGCGGCGCTCGGCGTGCTCCCGTTCACCGGGCACCGCGTCCAGCTTCTCGGCCGCGTACTCGGCGACGGTCTCCAGCAGCCGGTAGCGCATCCCGGCCGCGCCCTCCCCGGGTACGGCCACCACCAGCGACTTGTCGACAAGGGAACTCAGCAGCGCCGCAACATCCTCGGCGTCTCCATCCGTCTCCTCGACGAGATCCGCGCACACCTCCTCGGCCTGCTCCAGCTCGCAGCCGCCCGTGAAGACCGCCAGTCGCCGCAGCACCGCACGCTCCGCCGCATCCAGCAGCTCCCACGACCAGTCCACCACCGCGCGCAGCGTCTGCTGACGGGGCAGGACGGTACGGTTCCCGCTGGTCAGCAGCCGGAACCGGTGGTCGAGGCGGCGCGCGAGCTGGCCGGGCGTCAGCGAGCGCAGCCGGGCCGCCGCCAGCTCGATCGCCAGCGGCAGCCCGTCGAGCCGACGGCAGATCTCCGCGCATGCCTCCGGGTCGTCCTCGATCCGGAAACCGGGCCGCGCCGAGGCGCCCCGCTCGGCAAGGAGCCGTAGCGCCACCGGGTCGGGCAGCGGTTCGACGGGACGCACGAACTCCCCGGGAACCCCGAGCGGTTCGCGGCTGGTCGCGAGCACGGTGACGCCCGGGCACTCCACCAGCAGCGTCTCCACCACCCGGGCCGCCGCGTCGATGAGGTGCTCGCAGTTGTCCAGCACCAGCAGCATCCGGCGGGCCGCACAGCGCTCGGCGAGCTGGGCGAGTGGATTGCCCGCGATGGGATCGGTCGCCGCGCGCAGCCCCTCGGCGGTGGTGCCGGTCAGTACCGTCTCGCGACCGCCGAGCGCGGTGAGCACGGCCTCGGCCGTCGCGCCCTGGTCGTGCGGGTCGCGTACGGCGGCGAGCTCGGCCACCCATACGCCGTCCGCCCACTCCGTGCCCCGCTCGGCGCGCGCCCGGGCCGCCGTCTCCACCGACAGCCGCGTCTTGCCCGCCCCTCCGGGCCCGGTGAGCGTCACCAGCCGCGCCGTGCCGAGCTCCCGGCACAGCGCGTCGATCTCCGCCTCCCGCCCCACGAACGAGGTCACACAGGCACGGAGGTTGCCGGGAGCCCGCCGGAACGGCCGCGGCTCACGGGGAACGGCCACGTGGGCGGCGGCATGCGGTACGGGACGCGTTGCGGCGGACGTCGCCGTGGAGTGCGTCGCGGGCCGTGTGGCAGCGGGGGCGACCGTCTCGTCGGCCAGCAACTCCGCGTGCAGGGCGCGCAGCTCGGTGCTCGGGTCGGTGCCGAGCTGGTCGGTGAGCCGGGTTCTGACCGTTTCGTACGCCGCCAGTGCCTCGGCGGTACGCCCCGCGTCGCGCAGGGCGCGCAGCAGCAGCGCCTGGAGCGGCTCGTTCAGCGGGTGCTCCGCGGCGAGCTGACGCACCGTGGGCAGTACGGATTCGGCCTGGCCCAGCGCGAGCGCTGCCTCGGCCCGGTGGCGGCGTGCGGCCAGTGCGCGGTCGGCGGCGCGGACAGCGGCGGCCCCTCCCCCGTCGGGCAGGTCGGCCAGCGCGGGGCTGCGCCAGAGGCCGAGGGCGGCGTCGAGCAGGTCGGCGGCCTTGACCGGATCGCCGTCCGCGAGGGCTGCCGCGCCCTCGGAGGCCAGCCGCTCGAAGCGGTACAGGTCGATGTCGTCGCGGGTCGCCACCAGCCGGTAGCCGCCCTCGACGGAGCCGACCGCCTCCCGCCCCAGCGACCTGCGCAGCCGCCCGACGAGCGCCTGGAGCGCTGCCGTCTCGTCGGCGGGCGGGTCCTCGTGCTCCGACCACACGGTCGCGGCGAGCTCGCCGGTGTGTACGGCGCGGCCTCCCGCGAGGGCGAGCGCGGTCAGCAGGGCACGCAGCCTTGCTCCGCCGATCGGCACGGTGGTGCCGTCTTCGCGGAGGGCCTGGGTGGTGCCCAGAACGCGGTAGAGGTAGCGCACCCCCACATACTGCCACCGGTCCCGGGCCGCCCCGTCGGCAGTCGGCCACTCCCCGCCGGAACAGCGGGCGGCGCCCCATGCCAGGGTGACCGGCATGACTGCGACACGGAGCACGTCGCTGGTGGGGGCCGTTGGCTACGCGGGATCACTCGCCCTGCTGCCTTGGACGCTGGGGGCGTTGGTGAACTCGCAGTTCTCCTCCCCGGAGGCCCTGCAGTCCTGGGGGACCCTGGTGGGCGGAGCCGGCACGGCCGCCCCGGTCTTTCCCGGCGGGCTGTTGTTCCCCTGGGCCACCGCGTTCCCGGCAGCCTGTCTTGTGACGGTGCTCGTACTGCGCCGGGCCCGGCCCACCTCCTCCCGGCCGCTCGCCGCCGCTGCGGACACCACGGCGTACGCAGTGGTGCTCGGCGTGACGGCGGTGACGGGAGCGGCCGTGCAGGGCTACGGGCAGCCCGTGGACCTGGGCTTCGCCGAGCTGATCACGGCGCTGTTCACGCTTCAGTTCCCGGGCTGCTTCGCCCTCTCCCTGGCGCTCTCCAAGCCGCTGCTGGGAATGGACCGGCCGGTGTTCGACTGAGCCTCGCCGCGCGGCACCGAGCCGGCGCCGGCCGGGCAACGGAACGGGCCGGGGTCACGGCTTTCCGTGTCCCCGGCCCGGGCGTTTCTACCGCAGGTCAGCCGTGGTGGTAGTGGGGGTGGCAGTGCTTGCCGCGGACCCACTTGGGGGTGTTCGCCCAGCCGGAGACGCCGTGCTTGGGCACGCACACGACCTTCTTGTGGTGCTTGCCGTGGTGGCCCTTGCGGGTCTCGATGGTGAACGTTCCGCGGATGAGGCCCTTGCGCGGCGCGTTGATGGCCTTGCAGTGGCCGATGCCGACCGCGGCCTTGTGGTGCTTCACCAGCTTGTCGCAGATGTAACCGCGCTTGTGGTGGTGGCCGCCGCTCGGCCCGTCACCGGCGACCGCCGACACCGGCGCCATGCCCACCAGAGCGGTCGCCATCGCCGCCACCACGGACAGGGCCCGTACGCGGCGGGTCGTTTCGGACTTCCTCATACTGTGGTCCTTTCGCTTTCCCAGTCTGCTCCGCCTCCACCGGCGGAAGTTCGGGGGATGTGCAGTCGCACACATTCAGCAGAGCAGGCGAGTCGGGCTGCGGCGCCGATACATGACGCCAAGTCACCCGTTGAGCGAGTCCGGACCACCCTCTCGGTCGCATACGCGCGAGGCGGCAGCGCTGCCCGCTACGGGAGCGGCCCGGCCCCCGCGGCTTCGCGCATGGCGCGCACCGCCGCCCTGACCGCCGGACGGTTCAGGAGACAGTCGCGGGTGACGGCGAACAGGCGGCGGGTGGGGACGGGCACCAGCGGGCGCAGCACCGCCCCCGCGGGCAGCGGACCCCGCCCCAGGTGGGGCAGCAGGGCGATGCCCAGGCCCTCCGCCACGAGGGCCACCTGGGTCTGGAACTCGGCCACGTAGTAGGCGACGTCCGGTTCCTGGCCCGCGGTCCGCAGCGTCGTGTGCAGCCAGTCGTGGCAGACCGTGCCGGGCGGCTGGCACACCCATCGTTGGCCGGCCAGGTCCGCCGTGACGAGCTTGTCGCGTGCGGCGAGCGGATGTCCGGCGGGCACCAGCACCTCGCAGGTGTCCTCGCCCAGCGGGATGCTGCGCACTCCCTCCGGGGCCGGCATCGGCGTGATGTCCCAGTCGTGGGCGAGGGCCAGGTCGATCTCTCCCCTGGCCACCAGCCCCACCGACAGATGCGGGTCGACCTCCGACATCCGCAGGTCCAGTTGCGGGTGGTCGGCGGCGAGTCCGGCCAGCACGCGGGGCATCAGACCGCGGGCCCCGCTGGGGAACGCGGCGAGCCGCAGCCGGCCCTCCGGACGGCCCTTGCGCTCCTCCAGCGCGACCTCCGCCCGCTCGGCGAGGCTGAGCATCTCCTCCGCCGTACGGACGAGCATCAGCGCGTCGTCCGTCAGCGCGATGCCGCGCCCCTGCCGCTCCAGCAGGGTGGTGCCGGTCTCCCGCTCCAGCTTGGCGATCTGCTGGGAGACGGCGGAAGGGGTGTAGCCGAGCGCCTGCGCGGCGCCGCCCACCGAACCGTGCAGCTGGACTGCGTGCAGGGCGCGCAGCCTGGACAGGTCGAGCATGCTTCGTTCCTCGCTCCTCGTTCTCCCCAGCCCGCGGTCGCTCCCGCCGGACAGTTCTCAGCCAGGACACTTCAGTATTGCTGAATCCAACCATGCAGGAATCCGTGCTGGTGCTGAACGGTTCGGCCGACGACGATCAAAGGCATGCGTCTGCGTCCCCTTCATGTCGCCCTCGCGGTGCTCGTCACCGCCATCTGGGGCTTCAACTTCGTCGTCATCGAGCTCGGGCTGCGGCACTTCCCGCCGCTGCTGTTCTCCGCCCTGCGCTTCCTCGTCGCCGCGCTGCCCGCCGTCTTCTTCGTCCGCCGCCCCCGGGTGGCGCTGCGCTGGGTCGTGGGGGTCGGACTGATGCTGGGCGTGGCGAAGTTCGGGCTGCTGTTCCTCGGCATGCACCAGGGGATGCCCGCCGGGCTCTCCTCGCTCGTCCTCCAGGTGCAGGCGGTCTTCACGGCGGTGTTCGCCGCGGTGACGCTGGGCGAACGGCTCGGCCGCGTACAGCTGACCGGGATGACCGTGGCGCTGGCCGGGATAGCGGTGGCCGCCGTCGGCCAGGGCGCCTCAGGGCCGCTGGGGGCTTTCCTCCTCGTCATCGCCGCCGCGGCGGCCTGGGGCGTCTCCAATGTGCTGACCCGCAAGGCCGCGCCGCCGGACGCACTGTCGTGGATGGTGTGGGTCTGTCTCGTCCCGCCGCTGCCGCTGTTCGTCCTCTCCCTGCTGTTCGAGGGGCCCTCCGCCGATCTGGCCGCGCTGCGCTCCCTCGATCTGGGCGGTCTGAGTGCCATCTGCTTCATCGCCTGGGTCGCCACGCTGTTCGGCTTCGGTGCCTGGGGCTTCCTGCTGCGGCAGTACGACGCCTCGTCGGTCGCTCCCTTCACGCTGCTGGTGCCGGTGTTCGGTATGACCTCCGCAGCGCTGCTGCTCGGCGAGGGCATCACCGCGCTGGACGCCCTCGCCGCCGCGCTGCTGATCGGGGGCGTCACGCTGGTCTCCCTGGCGGGCGGGCGCCGGGCCGGGAGGGGGCCGGTGCCGGCCCCGGCGGTGGAGGGGGCGGCGCCGGTGGCTGAGGGGGCGGGCTCGCGGGGCTGACGGCGTGGTGCCGATACGAGCAAGGCAGGCCACTACGGGCCAATGGCGCGCCGGCGTACCAACGTCCCGTATCGTGCGCGCGGTTCGCGGGGTGCGGGGCGCTGCGGGTACGGTCTGGCTCCATGACCAGCGCAGCCACCCACCCGGACCATCACCGGATCAGCCCGGTCTTCCTCGGACTCGTCGCGATCATGGCCGTCTCCGGCTGGGCCGTATGGTCCGGCTGGGCCGAGGTGACGGGCGTGGCCGTCTTCTTCTTCGTCGTCTCCGGATGGATCGTCTCGCTGTGCCTGCACGAGTACGCGCACGCACGGTCCGCGCTGGGCGCGGGGGACGTGTCCGTGGGGGCGAAGGGGTATCTCACGCTGAACCCCCTGCACTACACCCATGCGATGCTCAGCATCGTGCTGCCGGTGATCTTCGTCGTCCTCGGCGGCATCGGACTGCCCGGCGGGGCGGTCTACATCGAACGGGGCCGGATCAGGGGGCGCTGGAAGCACAGTGTGATCTCGGCGGCGGGACCGCTGACGAACGCGCTGTTCGCGGCCGTGCTCACGGCGCCGTTCTGGCTCGACGCGATGCGCGACGTGCCCGTCGCCTTCCGCAGCGCCCTCGCCTTCCTCGCGCTGCTCCAGGTGACGGCCGCGCTGCTGAACCTGCTGCCGGTGCCGGGGCTCGACGGCTTCGGCATACTCGAACCCTGGCTGTCACCGCGGGCCCGGCAGCAGGCGGAGCCGTTTGCTCCGTTCGGCCTGCTGATCGTTTTCGGCTGCCTGTGGATCCCGCAGGTCAACGAGGTCTTCTGGGACTTCATCGATGCCCTGCTGCGCGGCATGAACGTCTCCGAGCTGGAGACCTACCTCGGCCTCGAATACTTCCGCTTCTGGGAGGGCGAGCCCCAGAACGTCCTGCTCCCATGAGGGCCGTCGCGTGCGCGCGTCCCGGGCGCTGCGGGGGCGGAGCCCCGACGTCCGGTTACTCGGCGGTCCGGGCCGTACGGCGGTGGTAGTACCAGGCCATGTTGGAGGTCAGGCCCGCCAGCAGTACCCATACGATGCCGAGCCAGCTGCCGTTCGCGAAGGAGACCACGGCTGCGACGACGGCGAGGACGCAGATGACGGTCGCGTAGAGGGCGAGGCCCTTGGGGATGCGGCGGGTGGCGGCTGACATGGCTCGGTCTCCAACGAGAGGGGCGGTGCGCTGTGTGCACCGGTCATTCTCCCTCACGCCTCCCGGCGTGCGGCGCGGCGCCCGTACACCACGTCGACGACGGCCACCACCAGCGCGCCCGCGACGAAGCACACGGCGGTGAGCAGGCCGTAGTCCAGCGCGGTCGCCCAGTTGTGGCTGCTGGCGAGCCAGGCGAAGAACACGGCGCCCACGGCGGCGATCCCGGCGGCGGAGCCGATCCGCTGGGCGGTCTGGATCACACCACCGGCGGCGCCGCCCTGGGCGACCGGTACGGAGCGCAGCGCGAGGGTCTGGTTGGGGGCGATGACCAGCCCGGAGCCGAGGCCCGCGCACAGCATGGGTCCGATCAGTGCCCAGCCCACGCTGCTGTTCTGCACCTCGTGCACGGCCAGCGCCGCGCCCGCGAGGCCGACCAGGACGAGCACCAGGCCGACGGCGATCAGCGGGCGGCCCACCCGGGTGATGAACCGGCCGCCCACGGCGGAGGAGACCGCCGAGCCGAGGGCGAAGGGGGTCAGGGTGAGTCCGGCCTGCAGCGCGCTGTAGCGCATCCCGTTCTGCAGGAAGAGCGTGAAGATGAAGAAGATCGTGGTGAACCCGGCGAAGTAGACCAGCCCCAGCAGCGCTCCCAGCGAGTACGAACGGTCCCGGAAAAGCCGCAGGTCGACCAGGGGTTCGTTGCCGCGGCGCAGATAGCACCGCTCCCACCACACGAAGGCACCGATCAGCACCGCACCCAGCAGCACCAGCAGCCATTTGCCCTGGCCGGGCCACTGCCGTTCCTCCACCAGCGGCAGCATCACGGAGAACACCCCGGCGCCCAGCAGCAGCACACCGGCCGGATCGAGGGTGCGCCGGTGCTCGGTGTCGCGCTCGGCGCACGCGCGGGGGACCAGGCGCAGGGCGAGGAGAAAGGCGATGATGCCGATGGGCAGGTTGACGAAGAAGACCCAGCGCCAGCCCTCCTCGGCGCCGAAGATCTGGATGAGCAGCCCGCCCAGCAGCGGGCCGACCGCGGTCGACAGGCCGATGGTGGAGCCGAGCATTCCGAACGCCTTGCCGCGTTCGGCACCGCGGAACAACTGCTGGATCATGCCGGAGATCTGCGGCATCACCAGTCCACCGCCCACGCCCTGGAGCAGCCGGGCGCCCACCAGCCACCCGGCTCCCTGGGCGAAGCCGCAGGCCATGGAGGCGACGACGAACAGGACCAGGCCGCCGAGGAACGCGGTGCGCCTGCCCAACGCGTCGCCGATCCGCCCTGAGGGGACGAGGACGAGGCCGAAGGTGAGGGCGTAGCCGGACACCACCCAGGAGAGCGCGGACTCCGAGGCACCCAGCCCTTTCTCGATGGCGGGCAGCGCGACGTTCACGATGGAGACGTCCAGCAGGGACATGAAGCCGACGAGGAGACACACCGACAGGGCCTTCCAGCGCCGTGGGTCCGGCGTGTACGCGTCCTCGTCCGACGTCGCCCCGGCCCGCCCGGCGGGTGCGGGCTGCTGTGCCATCACCCCATGATGGCCGCGGCGTGCGTGGCCCGCATGTCTTGCGCACCCAGCATCGGCCCTGGAAGGGGCGCGGCACAAAAGGAGGGGCGGACCTGGCGGCACAAAGGAGGAGCGGAGCAGAGTACGCCGGGCACGGCTAACCGCGGCTCCGGGCCTGGCCCGCCAGCCGCCGAGCCAGCGCGGTGACCTGGCTGCGGGAGAGCCCTCGCGTTCGGTGCTCGGCGACGCTGACGACGAGGGCGAGATCGCCCTTGCCGGTGACCGGCAGCCGGACCGCGGCGACGTTACCGCTGGAGGTGAGCAGCGGCTCGCCGGGCTTCGCCCGCTGCGCCCGGACCGCGTATGTGCGCAGCTCGTCCATGGAGATCGCGGCGTCGTGCTGGATCTGCGGCAGCAGCACATCGACGGCGGTGTCCTTGGTGACGGCGACGGTGAACAGGCGTACCCGCTCCTTGCCGAGGCGGTAGCCGCAGTCGACCAGTGCGCCGTCGACCCGGGCCAGCGGTGAGCCGTCGTCGTCGGGCAGCTCGCCCTCGACGGAGCCGGCGTGCACGGCACCGGCGCCGTGCACACCGGCGGCCCGCGCCGCACCGGCCAGGTCGTAGGGCACGGGGCAGTCGGCACCGGGCCCGGCCGCCATCCGCTTGACGGTGGCCATCCGCTTGACGGCGGCCACGCTCAGCGGCGCGGGCTGGTGCTGCTTGCCCCGGCCGCTGCCCTCGCTGTCGTCCCCGGCGTGCTGCGAGCAGCTGGCGAGCACCGCCGCCACCACGACGGCGACCGTCCAGCCGCCGCCGGGGATCTTCCGCTCCCCCACCGTGTGCTGCCGCCCCGTCCCTCGGCCGCCGGTCTCAGATGTCGGTGAGGCGGATACCCGCGTGCGCCTTGTAGCGCCGGTTGACGGAGATGAGGTTGGCGACCAGCGACTCCACCTGGTGCGCGTTGCGCAGCCGTCCGGCGAAGACACCGCGCATACCGGGGATACGGGCCGCCAGCGCCTGCACGATCTCGCAGTCGGCGCGTACCTCGCCCAGCACCATCACATCCGTCTCGATCTCCTCGACCTCCGGGTCGGAGAGCAGTACGGCGGACAGATGGTGGAAGGCGGCCGTCACCCGCGACTCGGGCAGCAGGGCCGCGGCCTGCTCGGCGGCGCTGCCCTCCTCGGGCACCAGCGCGTAGGCGCCCTTCTTGTCGAAGCCGAGCGGATTGACGCAGTCCACGACGAGCTTGCCCGCCAGCTCCTCGCGCAGCGACTCGATCGTCTTGGCGTGCCCCTCCCACGGGACGGCGACGATCACGATGTCGGAGTCACGGGCGCACTCGGCGTTGTCCGCGCCCCGCACCCCGTGCCCGATCTCCTCGGCGGCCTGCTGCGCCCGTTCGGCGGCCCGCGACCCGATGGTGACGGCCATCCCCCCACGCGCGAGCCGGTACGCCAGCCCCCGCCCCTGGTCCCCGGTCCCCCCGAGCACCCCGACCCGCATCCCGGACACATCCGGCAGCTCCCAGGGGTCCTTCTTGGGCGCACTGGCATTGGCGGAAGAGGCAGCAGAAGTCATACGCCGCATCCTGCCATCCGGCGGCCCCCGTCGCCGCTGTCGGCCGACGTGAAGGCGATCACTACCGGGCGGTCAGGTACAGCTGGTCGGCGAGTGTCGCCTGCAGCTCAACTCGTCTCGCATCTGAGCTTCTTCACGACCTTGGCCATGACCACCTGGGCAAGTTCGCCGAACACTTTGTGCCCTCGCTCAGGGTCATCGTTAAGCGGAGTGTCGTCGGCGTAGATGTCGATGAGATATCTGGTGAATGACGCGTCATCATCCCCGCGCGGACGAGGGCAGTCGATTGCGGCGACTGCCCCGTTCTGCCACGTGGACACGTCATAGGTGCCTGGGTATTTCTTTGGCTTGTCCCGAGTGTTGTGCCATTTGATCGCCTCAGCGGGCGTCGAGGGAGCAGCTTTGTCGTTCACCTCTGCCCATCCCCCCGAAATGGAAACCGTATGATCCCCGTCTACGAAATAGTCACAGCCCTGCACAGCCACCCTCATACTCCCCAGATTTTCGCGATCGTCATCCCGACGAATCTTCTCACCCGGCCCGAACAACGGAGCATAACTTTTCTCCGGGATCGACAACCCGCACAAACCCTGAGGGACACGGTACTTACGTTCTGGCGCCTTACTGCACGACGTAAGCATCATCGCAAAACAGACCAGGAAGACGAGCACCTCGGAACGCCTCACACCACGCGCCACACTTTTCAATCGCACATCCTATCCCGTGGGCCCTGTGCTTCCATGGGAGCGTGAAGTACCTGAACCATCCTGAAAACCGGCAATGGATTCAGTTCGCACGCCAGCTTCTACCCCCTTACGAATATCCGAATCCAATCCAGCCGCTCGACTCGAGCTTTCCGCCAATTCCCGGTAGAACTCTCGAGTCTGATTTTGAGTCTCCGTGAAGCTATATTTCCCCTTACCCTCTGCCTTGGCGGCTTCCTCCGGTACATCCTTCTTGATCTGCTCCATGACGGCTGCATTCAGGTCCTCCCGAGCCCATCCCGCCGGAGGACTGACCTGTACTGCTCCAAATTCTCCGGCTCCCAGACCCACAAATCGGTTTACCCATTTGCTGGCCTCGTCCGCCTTCTTGTTGTAGTCGCCGGCCTCAGCAACTTTGTCTTCGTACAGCGCATCCGCCTTCGCTTCGCTGAGGATCCCTGATACATAGGCGCCACCGGCAACCGCATCGCCTGCATAGTCGCGAGCATCGCTCTCGTCAGCCCCCGGCGGAAGGTTATTGATCACCTGCTGAAGATGGTCAGCGGTATACAGCTGCTGCGAAGCCTTGACGACCCCGTAGCCGTAAGGGTCCCGGCCAACCTGACTCAGATACTCATGGAGAGAACCCGAATCGAAATCGGCGGCATGCCCACGGACCGGCAGGGATTTGTCGCCGTAGGTTTCCCGTTGGACGTCACCGGGATAATCCGCGATCATCTCTCCGAGCGTGCGGCGGAAACCAACGAAATCCTCACCCTTGGCGATCGGTGATACTTCGTCCTTTCCAGGCATATAGCCGAACACCCGCACAGCCTCCTCCATCACCCCTGCGTTGGCTGCGGAATGATCTGGTGGCGTCGCGGAGGCGACCGAGTCGGGGAGGCGCCCCGTCGCCCCCGCCTTCAGCGCGGCCTCGAAGCCTTCCCGAGCGTGCTCGTCAAGCTCATCGTTTTCGTTATGGACATCAGTGTCGACGATCTTCCAGTCCCGATCCTTGACAAGGTATTCGAGACGGTCATTCTTTTCAACCTTGTCATCGCCCGGGTCTGCATCTGAGGCCGGATCCAAATATCCGGCCGCGATATCCGGGTCCTTGGAGATGATTTTCAGAATCTCGTCATAGGGATCGTTCGCGAAACGTCCACCCGCCATTTCGGGAAGACCGCTACCGTTCGGAGCGCTCTTCCCGAAGCCAGCATGGTCCCAAATATTTGGGTCCTTTTCTTCGGTCGACCGGATGTCATCGCCCAGGTCATAGAGCATCTGCGGAGAATAGCCGTCGCCGTGTTTCATCAGTGTGGCGAGGCTTTGATAGCCGCGGCCGTAGGACGAACTGCTACCGATCCCGTTCGCCTCCCGCAACTCGGTCGACCACTCCTCGGCTCCAGCCTTACGCATTCCCTTGCGCCACTCGCCGTAGAAGGCACCGTCCTTGCTTTTCAGCCAAGCAGCATACTTGTTACCGTATTCCGGGGAACTCAATGCGATCTTCTTGCCGTCGCCGTCCCGGAAAACCGGCACCTTGGTAGCTGTCGCCAAGGAGTTGGCGAGCGATTTTTCCATGCCCAGGTACTGCGACTCATGCCCCTTGTCGGTGCGATAAGCCAGGGCGTTCAAGTGGTTCGTGGCGTCGATCAGGCCCTGCGGTCCGAGGGAGTCGAGCATGATGCGGGTGAAATATTTGTCATCCGCGTTCTCGCGGAGTATCACCTGGAGCTCGTGGCGTTCGCCGGCGCTCAGGCCACCGCCTTCCTTCAGGGAGTCAAGGCGGCCGGCCAAATCCGCTGACCGCTTGGCGGTGTACTTCTCGACGTCGCCAACCGCCTTGCTGTTGAAGCCACCCGATTCGCCCTTGCCGTCCGTGTCCTTTGCCGCGGCCTTGAGTGCCAGCATGTTGTCGTAGTCGACGTCGTCGACGTGTTTGACCGCCTCCTGGATACGGCGGTTCCATTTGGCTTCGGCGTCCATGCGGCCGGGGTCGTGCAGGGCACCTTTCGCTTCCTCGTCCGTCATCTCACTGGTGTCGAGGTTGCATTTGCCGTACTCATCCACCTTCATGCCGCCTTCGTGGATGGCTTGGTCGCGAACCTTTTTCAGGTGGTTCCGCGCCTCGACAAGGCGACGGTGCGTGTCGTCCAGCAGTGCGGCGATCCTGGTCGCCTGGCTTTTCGCTGCGGAGAGCTCGTGGAGGGTGATGTCCGACGACGTCCAGAAGGCGGTCGCAGACTCACCCGCCCAGCCGGTGAGCTTCTTGCGCACGTGGTCGCGGTAGTTGTCCCGCAGCGTGCCGCACCGCTTCGCCATCGCTCGCCAGTTCTTGGCCGTCTCCGTGAGGGCGGAGAAATTGGCGCGCATGATGTCGTGGTAGGTCAGCTCCATGGCAAGCCGCCCCTCACAGCTCGTTGATGCGGCTGCTGCCGGACGGAGAGGTCAGGCTGTTGAAGCCCCGGACGCGGTCGAGCTCCTGGTTCTGGAAGGAGGTCTTCGTCGCGTGGAGGGCGTGCATCTCGCTTCTGAGTCGGCCGGTGACTTTCTTCCACGCCTCGTCCCACCGCTCCAGGCAGAAATCGAGCCCCTTCCGCGTGTCCCAGCCCCGCAGCTCGCCCGGCGTGGTGTTGCTGCTGCCGAAGACACTCGTCGACGCCGTCACGGCTTGCCCGCCCTCGCGTACGGCGTCCGGGCCGAGGTCCGTCTCGATGTAGCGCGCAGCCGCTCGCTTGTCCGCCGGTGTCACCGACAGGTCCGCGTCGCCCCTCCCCTTCCCCCCGGGACTGTGCGGTGCTCCGTCGAGTTGCATACGGGCGGACGTGCCCGCGTGGCTCCGCTCTTCCTCGAAGGACAATGCCTTCCCCCCTGCGTTCGGTGAACTCGATCCCCGGTGTTGTCCCCACTCCACAGCCCGCTGTGCGGCGTGTGCGGACTGTAACAAAGCGAACACTTTACCTTCCGCACGCTCTGCGAAGTCAACTTCCGTGCGGCTCAGCGCCGTTGCCTGGCCGCCTCGTACAGGACCGCTGTCGCGGCGTTGGCGGCGTTGAGGGAGGAGGCGGTGCCGTGCATGGGGATGTGGACGGTGTGGTCGCAGCGTTGGCGCCAGGTGGTGCTGAGGCCGGAGGTCTCGTTGCCGATGAGGAGGAGGACGGGGCCGGTCAGGTCGGCGTCGAAGAGGGCGATGTCACCGTGTTCGTCGGTGCCGACGACGGTGATGCCGTGGCCGGACAGCCAGTCGTCGACCTGGCGTGGGGAGGGGACGCGGACGGCGGGGAGGGCGAAGAGGGAACCGGTGCTGGCACGTACGGATTTGGGGTCGTAGACGTCGGCGGCGTGCCCGGTGACGATCAGCCCGTCGGCACCGAAGGCGTCGGCGGAGCGGATGAGGGTGCCGATGTTGCCGGGGCTGGTCGGGCGGTCGAAGAGGACTCCGAGGAAGGCCGGGCCGACGGGGATGCGGGACAGATCGTCCTCGGGCAGCCGGGCCACCGCCACCAGTTCGGTGTCCCCCTCCGTGCGCTCGCTCAGCTCGGCAAGGAGTTCGGGCGCCATGGCGATGCGCTCGCCGGGCGCGGGCGAGTCGAGCAGTGCGCGGGCCCAGTCCGACAGCCGGCGGCCCTCGGCGTACAGCAGGGCGCTGATCGGCCAGCCGCCTTCGACGGCGAGCGTGATCGGGCGTACTCCCTGGACCAGGAACTCCCCCGCGCGCTGCCGCTTGCTGCGGTTGGTCAGCAGGGCCTGCCACTGCTGGAAGCGGGCGTTGCGGGTGGTGATGCGGTGAGTCCGCCGCGTCTGTGGAACCTGGGGCATTCGGTCGAGAGTAGCGGGGGTCAGGCGAGCTCCGTCACCGGGATACGGCGGAAGGTGAGCGTCTCGTAGGCGCTGCCCTCGCCCGTCTCGTAGAGGAGGCCCACGGCGTCCTCGTCCACGCGTACCAGATCGGAGTAGGCGGCGCGCCGCTCGTCCACGGCGTGTGCCTCGCGCCAGGTGGCGCCGCCGTCCGTGCTGGCCCGTACGGACATGCGGTAGCGGGTGTCGGGGCGTGAGGGTGCGGAGAAGAGGAGGACGTCGGGGTCGCGGAGCTGGAGGACGGAGGCTTGGACGACCGGCGCTGTGAGGCCGTCCTGGGGGCTGAAGGGGGCTGTGAGGGTTTCGCCGCCGTCGGTGGAGCGGGCTTCGGCGCGGTGGGCGGGGGCGTCGGAGTCGTTGCGGGTGTTGAAGTAGACGGTGCCGTCGGGGAGTTCGGCGGCGGTGGTCTCGTTGACGTTGATCCAGCCGTCCGGGTTGTCGTCCACATAGCCGATGCGCCAGTTGGCGCCGCCGTCGTCGCTGAGCAGGTCGTGGCCGCCGTTGTAGCGGCCCTCGGTGCCGTCGTCGCCGGGCGCGGTGGGCGGGGTGGAGTGGTTGGCGGGGACCAGGATCCGGCCGGAGGCCAGCTGGAGGGCGTGCCCCGGCGTGGTGGCGTACCAGCGCCAGTCGGCGTGCTTGACCGTGGCGGTGATCTCGCGGGGCGCGCTCCACGAGGCGCCGTGGTCGTCGCTGAACTGCACCCAGACGCGGCGTCCTTCGGCCTCGTCGACCTCGCCGCGGCGGATGCGTTCCTCGGTGGCGTCGGCCGCGCTGCGTACGAAGACGAGGAGGATGCGGCCGTCGGCGAGGGTGACCGGGGCCGGGTTGCCCGCCGTGCCCTTGACCGCGCCGTCGCCGTCCTCGTCGCTGTAGCGGGCCACGACGGTCAGGGGGCCCCAGTTGCGGCCCCCGTCCGTGGAGCGTTTGAGGACGAGGTCGATGGCTCCGCTGTCCTCGACGGAGTCGACCCGGCCCTCGGCGAAGGCGAGCAGGGCGCCGTCGGATGCGCGGACGGCGGCGGGGATCCGGAAGCTGGCGTAGCCCTCGCTCCCGGCACGGAACGGTACGGAACTCTCGTACGGCATCGAGCGATTCCCAACTGCCGGAGGTAGAACGTCCCTTGTCCTGGGGCGCACGGTAGGCAGCCCGCAGAGAGCCGTCAAGAAGGTGCGGCGTGAACGAGCGAGCGGAACGAGGGCCCGCAACGGGGCGGGAACGCGCGGCACAAAGGCGTCGAGGGTGTGCTGATTCTTCACCTGGCAGTGCACCATGTGGAGATCTTGAGACGAGTGGGCCCTCAAGTGGCGGATGGCTGCACCGGCGTGTTTCGCTCTTCGGGCAGTCGGGCGGAACGACCGCTACCGGTTCCGAATTCGTCCGGTTTTCCGGGTGTGCCCGTGCCCGACTGATGAGCGCCCCGATCGGCATTTCGCGCCGCCTGGGGCGAGTCCCCCTCATAATCCCGAAAGCAATGAAGGGAAGCGCATTTATGCGTCACCAGATCGAGACCGCTGAGCTTGCCGACGCCGAGCTGGACGCCGTTTCCGGCGGCGTTGTCAGCGAGCAGCTCCACACCGTCGCCGGCACCGTGGGCGGCGTCGAGGGCGTTGCCGGCGGCGTTACCGACGGCGTCGTGCCCGGCCTCAGCACCCAGGGTCTCCCCAGCGTCGGCGTCTCCGCCGGCGCCCAGTCCTGAGCAACTGCCCAGGATTCCAGGTGTCATTGACTGACTGTTCACGTCGTTGACTGACACTTTCTCCGCGCCATCCCGGAACTGCTCGCAATTCCTCTGGCGCGGGGACCAGGCATAAGCCCCGGAACTTTGTTCCGGGGCTTATGTGTTACGGTCATGCGCCGTTGCCGCCACATGGGTGACGGACCGCAGGCCAAAGCGTGAAGGAAAGGTAAGGAAAGGTGACGTGGAGTTCCGGCAAAAGGCGCTTGCCAAGCTGCAATCGCCCGAAGAACTCGACGTTCCGGTACGTTTTGCACGGCCGCAGGGCCTTCTCGTACTCGTCGTCACACTTGTGGTGATGGCGGCGGGCTGCGTCTGGGCCGTCACCGGCACGGTGTCCTCCAAGCTCACCGCGCCCGGCGTCCTCACCCATACGGGGGGCAGCTACCTCCTCCAGAGCCCCGTCGCGGGGCAGGTGACCGCCGTGCACGCCAAGCCGGGGCAGCAGGTCGAGAAGGACGCGCCCGTGGTGAGCGTGCGTACCGACCGGGGCCTGCGGGCGGTGCGCGCGGTGGCACACGGCCGGGTCAGCTCCCTGGCGGCCGAGGTCGGCTCGGTGGTCACCACCGGAGCGGATGTGGCGACCGTGGAGCGCATCAAGAGCAACGACGATCCGCTGGTGGCGATGGTCTACGTCCCGGCGGACAAGGGCGGGACGTTGCGGGTGGGCGCGACCGTGGACCTGACCGTCGGCTCCGTGTCCACGGACCGGTACGGGCTGCTGCGCGGCACCGTGCAGAGCGTCGGGCAGGCCCCGCAGACCCGGCAGCAGATCAGCGGCTTCCTGGGAGACAAGGACTTGGCACAGCAGTTCACCCGCCAGGGCCGGCCGCTGGCGGTCCAGGTGCGGCTCAAGCGCTCGTCGGCCACCAAGTCCGGGTACGTCTGGTCCCGCGAGGGAGGGCCGCCGTCCGCGCCGGAGTCCGCGACGCCGGTGAGCGGCGCCGTCCACCTCGCCGCACAGCGGCCCGTCGACTGGCTGCTGCCGTGACCGCACAGCAGCCACAGCAGCAGCACCGCCGTCGGCACCGCTCCCGCCCGGCCCCCGCCCCCACCCCCACCGCGCACAGGCCGAAGGGCGGATCCAGAGCAGGAACCAGAGCAGGAACCAAGGCCGGGCCCAAGGCGCCCAAACGCGGCTACAAGAGCGTGCGTACCCCCACCGTGCTCCAGATGGAGGCCGTCGAGTGCGGTGCAGCCGCGCTCGCCATGGTGCTGGCCCATTACGGGCGGCACGTACCGCTGGAGGAGCTGCGTATCGCCTGCGGCGTCTCCCGGGACGGCTCACGGGCCAGCAGCCTGCTGAAAGCGGCCCGCGGCTACGGACTGACGGCCAAGGGCATGCAGATGGAGCCCGCGGCACTGGCCGAGGTACGCGCACCGGCCGTCCTGTTCTGGGAGTTCAACCACTACGTCGTCTTCGACGGCCTCGGCCGCCGCTTCGGCCGCCGCGGCGTACACATCAACGACCCGGCGCGGGGGCGCAGGTTCGTGCCCATGGAGGAGTTCGACACCTCCTTCACCGGTGTGGTGCTGACCTTCGCCCCGTCCGAGGACTTCCGGCGCGGCGGCAGCAGGCCGAGCGTCACCGGGGCGCTGCCCGCGCGGCTGCGCGGCACCTCGGGCGCGATGCTGGCGGCGCTGGTGGCCAGCTTCCTGCTGGTGGTCGTCGGCGCCTCGGTGCCCGCGCTGAGCCGCACCTACATCGACACCTTCGTCTTCGGCGGGCAGGACTCGCTGCTGGACGTGCTGTTCGCGGCGATGGGCGCCGCCGTGCTGCTCACCGGGGTACTGACCGCGCTCCAGCAGGGCAATCTGCTGCACGCCCGGCTCATCTCCTCCACGCTCAGCAGCGCCCGGTTCCTGCGGCATCTGCTGCGGCTGCCGGTCACCTTCTTCTCACAGCGCAACCCGGCCGATCTCGTACAGCGCCTGCAGTCCAACGACACGGTGGCCGAGACGCTGGCCAGGGACCTGGCGGCGGCGGGCGTGGACGCGGTGGTCGTCATCGGCTATGCGGTGCTGCTGTGGACCTACGATCCGCAACTCACCCTGGTGGGCGTGGGGATCGCGCTGCTGAACGTGGTGGCGATGCGGGTGGTGATCCGGCTGCGGGCCACCGGGACGCAGAAGCTGCGCGCCGACCGGGCCAAGCTCACCAACACCTCCTACAGCGGCCTCCAGCTCATCGAGACGATGAAGGCGACGGGCGGCGAGAACGGGTACTTCCGCCGCTGGGCGGGCCAGCACGCCACCACCCTCGACGTACAGCAGCGGCTCGGGGTGCCGAGCGCCGCGCTGGCGGTCGTCGCGCCGACGCTGGCCACCCTCAACAGCGCCATGATCCTGCTGATCGGCGGGACGCGCGCGGTGGAGGGCGCCATCACGGCGGGGCTGCTGGTCGCCTTCCAGGCGCTGGTCACCAGCTTCACCGCGCCGCTGACCCGGCTGAACTCGGTGGCGGGCCGCATCCAGGACTTCGCCGCGGACGTCACCCGGCTCAAGGACGTGGAGACCTTCCCCGCCGACCCGCTCTACACCCGTCGCGAACCGCCCGCCAGCACCCGGCGGCTGGCCGGGCACGTGACACTGGAGAACGTCACCTTCGGCTACAACCCGCTGGACAAGCCGCTGCTCACCGGGCTGTCGCTGGCCGTGGGGCCGGGGCAGCAGATCGCGCTGGTCGGCGGCTCCGGCAGCGGCAAGTCCACCGTCTCCCGGCTGCTCGCGGGCCTGTACACGCCCTGGGAGGGGGTCATCCGCATCGACGGGCAGCGGCTGGAGGACCTGCCGCGCGGCGCGCTGGCGGCCTCCGTCTCCTTCGTCGACCAGGACGTGTTCCTCTTCGAGGGCACCGTGCGGGACAACGTGGCGCTGTGGGACCCGTCCATCTCCGACGAGGCGGTGGAGGAGGCGCTGCGGGACGCGGCGCTGTACGAGGATGTCGCGCGGCGCCCCGGTGGCCTGCACAGCCGCGTCGAGCAGGACGGCCGCAACTTCTCCGGCGGCCAGCGGCAGCGCCTGGAGATCGCCCGCGCGCTGGTACGGCGGCCCAGCATCCTGGTGCTCGACGAGGTGACCAGCGCGCTGGACGCCGAGACCGAGGCGGTCATCATCGACAATCTGCGGCGCCGCGGCTGCGCCTGTGTGGTGATCGCGCACCGGCTGAGCACCGTACGGGACAGCGACGAGATCGTGGTACTGGACCGCGGCACCGTCGTGGAGCGGGGGCGGCACGAGCAACTGCTCGCCGCGCAGGGCCCGTACGCCCGACTGGTCAAGGAGCACTGAGGAACTTCAGGTGACGTACGCGCATCCGCCCCAGGGCGTGCAGCCCGCTCATCCCGCGCGCGACGTGGTGGTCGCCCACTTCGGGCAGCTCGGCGAGGCGGTGACCCACGCGCCGGGCAGCGGACTGGCCCTGGAGGGGCCGCAGGTGCTGTGGCTGGTCGCCGAGGGCGCGATGGACGTGTTCGCGGTGGACGCCGCGGGGCAGGGCCACTGGCACTTCCTGGGCCGGCTGGAGGCGGGCACCCTGCTGCTCGGCCCCGTCCAGGGCCCCCGGCACACCCTGGTCGGACGCCCCGTGCGGGGCGGAGTGCTGCGCCGGATACCGCTGTGGGAGCTGTTCCGGCAACCCGCGCAAGGCGGCTACGGCGACGCGGGGGCGTACGACACGGGGGGCTATCCCGTGTACGACACCGGCTCCTATCCGGCGTACGACACCGGCTCGCACCCGGCGTACGACACCGGCTCGTACCCCGCGTACGACACCGGCTCGCACCCCGCGTACGGCGGGCAGGCCGACCCCTGGGGGCAGGGGGCCGCGGTCGGGCCGCTGGAGGACGCGTTCGCGCGGGGCGTAGGGCGCGGGCTGCGGGTGCTGTTCGAGGCGCCGTTGGACGGGCAGCCCGGACACGAGGGGCACGGGGGCCACGAGGCGCCCGCGACCGACGACGACATCCTGTGGATGCCTATAGCGCCGGGCAGCGTGCGGTACGGCAGCTCGGTCGAGCTGCTGATCGACGGTACGACCTGGCAGCTCATGGTCGACCAGCTCGCCCGGCTGCTGTTCACCCTGGACCGCTGGATCGAGCGGCTGGAGCGCGCCCACGAGGACCGTACGGCGGCGGGCATGGAGGCGGGCGAGACCGTCCGTGCCGAGGCCGACGAGGCGCTGCTCGCGGCGATCGACAAGTCCACGCGCAGCGGCGCCGGAGGGCAGGGCTCGGACGACAGCACGGTCGCCGTGTGCCGCGCGGTCGCCGAGGCGGCCGGAGTCACGCTGCGGCTGCCCCCGGAAGGGTTCACCTCCGACGACCGGATGGACCCCGTCGAACGCCTCGCTCTCACTTCAGGGCTGCGCACCCGTCCGGTGAAGCTGTCGGGCGACTGGTGGAAGGAGAACACCGGCCCCCTGGTGGGCTACCGCGCCGCAAGCGGTGCGCCGGTGGCGCTGCTGTGGCGGCGCGGCCGGTACGAGGCGGTACAGCCCGGCAGCGGCAGCCGGTGGCGGCTCGGCAACGCCAACGCCGGCACTCTCGCCCCCCGCGCCGTGATGTTCTACCGGCCGCTGCCCGAACAGCCGCTGTCCGCCCGGCGCCTGCTGCGCTTCGCACTGCACGGTGCCCGCGGGGACCTGCTCACCCTCATGCTGAGCGGGCTCGTCGCGGTCGGCCTCGGCGCGCTGGTGCCGGTGGCCACCGGGCAGGTGCTCGGCGAGTACGTGCCCAACGCCGAGACGGGCCTCATCGTGCAGGCCGCCGCGGCGATCGTGGGCACGGCCGTGATGGCGGCGGCGTTCATGCTGCTGCAGAACACCGCGCTGCTGCGGCTGGAGGGACGCATCGAGGCCAGTCTGCAACCGGCGGTGTGGGACCGGCTGCTGCGGCTGCCGACGCGGTTCTTCGCCCAGCGCTCCACCGGGGAGCTGGCCAGCGCCGCCATGGGAGTCAGCGCCATCAGACGGGTGCTGTCGGGGATCAGCTCGATCGTCGTACAGTCCGGCACGGTTGCCGCGGTCAACCTGGTGCTGCTGCTCGCCTACAGCGTGCCCCTCGCCCTTGCGGCGCTCGGCGTGCTGGCGGTGGTCGCAACGGTGTTCGCCGCCACCGGGCTGTGGCAGCTGCGCTGGCAGCGGCGTCTGGTCAAGCTCAACAACAAGCTGAACAACCAGGCGTTCCAAACCCTGCGCGGGCTGCCGAAGCTACGCGTCGCGGCGGCCGAGTCCTTCGCGTACGCGGACTGGGCCAAGGAGTTCGCCCGCAGCCGGGAGCTGCAGCGGCGCGCCGGGCGCATCCGCAATCTGAGCACGGTCGTCAACGCCGTCTATCTGCCGCTGGCGACGCTGCTGCTGTTCGTCCTGCTGGCCGGTCCCGCACGGGGCGCGCTCTCCCCGAGCGGGTTCCTCACCTTCACCACGGCCATGACGATGCTGCTGACGTCCGTCACCCAGCTGACCAACGCGCTCATCTCGTGCGCCGCCGTGCTGCCGATGTACGAGCAGATCAAGCCGGTGCTGCACGAGCTGCCCGAGGTGCGGGGCGGCAGCGTGCAGCCGGGCAGACTTTCGGGCGCCCTGGAGGCGCGGGACGTCACCTTCCGCTACTCCGAGGACGGGCCGCTGGTGCTGGACGGCGTCTCCTTCCGGATCGAGCCCGGGGAGTTCGTGGCGATCGTGGGGGCGAGCGGTTGCGGCAAGTCGACGCTGCTGCGGCTGCTGATCGGCTTCGACCGGCCCACCTCGGGCGAGGTCCGCTACGACGGGCAGGACCTCGCGGCCCTCGACCAGGCGTCGGTGCGCCGCCAGTGCGGCGTCGTGCTCCAGAACGCCCAGCCGCACGCCGGGTCCATCCTGGAGTGCATCTGCGGAGCGGAGACCTTCCCGCTGGAGGAGGTGTGGGAGGCGGCGCGGATGGCGGGGGTGGCCGACGACATCAAGGCCATGCCCATGGGCATGCACACCATGCTCTCCGACGGCGGCGGCACCGTCTCCGGCGGCCAGCGGCAGCGCCTGATGATCGCCCAGGCGCTGGTGCGCCGCCCCCGGCTGCTCTTCTTCGACGAGGCGACCAGCGCGCTGGACAACGAGACGCAGCGGGTGGTCACCGAGTCCACCCGGGAGCTCCGCGCCACCCGGGTCGTCATCGCCCACCGGCTGTCCACCGTTCTGGACGCGGACCGGGTCATCGTCATGTCCGAGGGCCGCGTCGTGCAGCAGGGCGCCCCTGCGACGCTGCTGGCCGACACGGGAGGGCTCTTCCACGAACTGGTCCGCCGCCAGCGGTAGATGTGGCGGCGCACGTTGTGGTTGCGGCTTGCCTCTTTTCCGCCGGAACCGGCCGGGCCGACCGTGGCCACGACGTTCGGTCGACCCGCACTATCGTAGGGAGAAACGGTCAAACGAAAGGGATACCGCCGTGCGCGAGGGGGCTGCCGTGAGGCGGGAGAGGGTGCTGGAGGCGGTCCGTACGCGGGGCGAGGTGCGGGTGACACAGCTGGCCGCCGAGCTGGATGTGTCGGTGGTGACGCTGCGCCGCGACGTGGAAGAGCTGGCGCGGCTGGGGCAGTTGCGGCGGGGGCACGGGGTGGCGCGCTCGCTCTCGCCGGTGCCGGCGCAGCACGACGCCTCGGCGCCGGCCGTGGGGCTGATCGTTCCGGAGAACCACTCCTATCTGTTCGAGGCGGTGCACGGCGCACGGGCCGCACTGGAGGCGGCCGGTGTCCGGATGGCCCTGCACATCGCCCCGCACCAGCCCGGCGCCGAACAGGCGATGGCCCGGCAGGCGGTGCAGCAGGGAGTGCGCGGACTGCTGGTCTCGCCGCGCTGGCACACCGCCGACTCCGCGGTGCAGGACGAGGAATGGCTGGCCGAACTCGCCGTCCCCGCCGTCCTGATGGAGCGCCGCCCTCCCTGTGGCTCGCCGCTGCACGCCCATGACTCGGTTCGCAGCGACCACTGGTACGGCGCCCATCTCGCGCTGGACCACCTGGTGTCGCTGGGTCACCGCCGCATCGTGCTCGCTGCCCGGGACGACAGCCCCACGGCGCGTACGCTCCGGGCCGCGTTCGCGCAGATCGCGAACGGGCGGGAGGAGGTGGCCCGATGGGCGGTGGTGCTCAGCGCGGGCCAGGGCGAGGGCGCGGAACGGCGCCCGGAGTCGGTCGTCGATCTGCCCGCGGTGCTGCGTGAGCACGGGGCGACGGCCGCCGTACTGCACGCGGACGTGGACGCGCTGATGCTGGTGCAGCAGTTGCGTGAGCAGGGCGTACGGGTGCCGGAGGACTGTTCGGTGGTGGCGTACGACGATGTGGTGGCGGCGCTGGGCAGTCCGCCGCTGACGGCCGTCGCGCCGCCGAAGGAGGAGATCGGCCGGGCGGCTGCCGAGCTGCTGCTGCGCCGGCTGCACCATCCGCGGGGCGCGGCGCCGGAGGCGGTACGCCGGATCGAGCTGTTGCCGGAGCTCAAGGTGCGGGGCTCCACGGCGGAGGTCGCGCCGTGACGGATGCGGGCTGACCGATGAGGACCGACAGCTGACCTGCGGGGGCCGCGAGCTGCCTCTCCCCGGGAGGCCAACTCCCGCCCTCGCACGATCGTTTGACCGTTTTATTTTCTCCTGATCGATCCATTGACCCTCTTCGTTCGAGCGATCAGGATGCGGATGTCCCCCTCCCGTGAAGGAGGCATCCACCGTGCACGGCCGCCGTATCCCACGGTTCATCCGCACCGCGCTGACCGCTCTCGCCGCGCTCCCTCTCCTGCTGACCGCCGCCTGCACCGGCGGTGCCACGGCCACCGGAGCCCGCGCCGAGGCGGCGGGCAAGGGTCCCGTCCACCTCACCTTCTGGTCCGCACTGCGCGGCAGTCAGGAGGTGGTGGACGCCTACAACAAGAGCCAGCGCCGCGTCCACGTCGACTTCCAGCAGATCCCCGCCGGCAACCAGGGCGGGTACGCCAAGCTGAGCAACGCGGCCCGGGCCGGCAATGCGCCCGACGTCGCCACCCTCGAATACCCGCAGGTCCCCGGCTTCGCCATCGACGGAGTCGCCCGCGACATCACGCCCCTGGTCAGTGAACGGCTGCGGAAGAAACTGCTGCCGCAGGCGCTGGCACTGACCACGTTCGAGGGCCGCACCTTCAGCGTGCCGCTGGACGTGGAGCCGATGGTCTTCCTCTACCGCCGCGACCTGTTCAAGAAGCACGGCATCGCCGTACCGCGCACCTGGGCCCAGTTCGAGAAGGCGGCGCGGCAGATCAAACGCGCTGCGCCCGGCTCGCGTATCGCCACCTGCCCCACCGACGGCGGCACCCAACTGGCGAGCTGGGCCTGGCAGGCGGGAGCGCGCTGGTTCGACACCCGCGACGGGACCTGGACCGTCTCCATGACGGACAAGCCGACCCGGAAGGTGGCCGCGTACTGGCAGCGGCTGATCGACCAGAAGCTGGTCTTCCTCAACTCGGTGGACACCCAGGAGGGTTCGGCACAGGTCGGCAGGGGCGAGGTGTTCGGCAAGCTGTCCGGCGCCTGGGACGCGGGCGGGACGATGTCCTCCCAGCCGGGCCAGAAGGGCAAATGGGGGGTGGCCCCGATGCCCCAGTGGGACCCGGCTCATCCGCATGTCGGCACGCACGGCGGCTCCACGTTCGCCATCACCAAGGACAGCCGGCACCCGAAGGAGGCCATGGACTTCATCGAGTGGCAGGTCTCCAGCCCCGAAGCGCTCAAGGCCCGGCTCTCCAGCGGGATCAGCAGCCAGTATCCGGCCGCGACCGGGCTGGTGCCCGTCGCCCGGAAGGCGATGGACACCAGCTTCTTCGCCGGCCAGGACATCTACTCCCTCTTCCGGCGCGAGGCCGGCCATATCTCCGGCCAGTGGAAGTGGGGCCCGCGGATGACGGCCACCCTCAAGACCGTCCAGGACCGGCTGGCCCGCGTCGGCGAGGGGGAGGGCACCGTGCTGGACGCGTTGCGCGCGGGCCAGCGCGCGACGATGCCGGACCTGAAATCCCTCGGGCTGAACGCGCGGGAGGGGTCCCGATGAGCACGACCGCCGTTCCGGAGACGGGACCGGGTGCGGGCACAGATACCGGCACCGGCACCGGCACCGGCGCCGGCGCCCGCCCCGCCGCCGTTCCGCAGAGCAGGGCGGGCCGCACCGCACGGCGGCGGCAACTGGGCGCCTGTGCCGCGCTGATGACGCCGTTCTTCGTGCTGCTGGTCGTCGTCTTCCTGGTGCCGGTGGGCGGTGCGGTGTGGCTCAGCTTCTTCCAGGACGACCAGCCCGGGCTCGGCTTCGGCCCGGAGCACACCGTCTTCGCCGGGCTGCGCAGCTACCGGGCCGTGCTCTCCGACCCCACCTTCCTCGCGGGCCTGGGCACCACCGCGCTCTACTGTCTGGTCTACCTCCCGCTGATGGTGGTGCTGGCGCTCGCGCTGGCGCTGCTGCTGGACTCGGGTGCGGCGCGGCTGCGGCGGACGGCCCAGCTGGCGCTGTTCCTGCCGCACGCGGTGCCCGGCATCATCGCCGCCGTCATCTGGCTGTATCTGTACACGCCGGGTCTGAGCCCGGTCGTCGAGGCGCTGGGCAAGGCCGACATCACCGTCGACTTCCTCGGTGCGGACACCATCCTGCCGTCCGTCGTGAACATCGCGATGTGGAGCAACCTCGGCTACAACGTCGTCATCTTCTACGCGGCTCTCCAGGCCGTGCCGCGCGAGCTGACGGAGGCCGCGCTGGTGGACGGCGCCGGACCGGTCCGTACCGCGCTGCAGATCAAGGTGCCGCTGGTGCGTGCGTCCGCCGTGATGGTGGCGATGTTCACGCTGATCTGGTCGCTCCAGCTGTTCACCGAACCGATGCTGATCAGCCAGACCACGCCGGTGGTCGGCAGCCGCTACACGCCGAACATGTACATCTACGACGCCGCCTTCACCCGGAACAACTACGGCCTGGCAGCCGCCGCCTCGGTGGTCGTACTCGCCGTCACCGTCGCGCTGTCGTACGGGCTGAGCCGGTGGAGCAACCGTACGGGGGCGGGCGGCGGGGGCTTTGCGGACGCCGCGGCAGAGGAGGATTCCCGATGAGTGCCACCGCTTCCGCGGCTCCGCGTGCCGTGCGGCCCCGGCTGCTGGGGCGGACCGCCGTCAACGCCGTCGTGGGACTGTCCGTCCTCTACACCCTGCTGCCGGTGCTGTGGCTGCTGCTGGCCGCCGCCAAGAACCGGGACGCGCTCTTCCGCAGCGACCTGCTCTCGCTGGGCGACTTCTCGCTCGCCGACAACCTCTCCACGCTGTTCGCCATGGAGGACGGCATCTACGGGCGCTGGTACGTCAACAGCCTGCTGTACGCGGTGCTGGGCGCGGCGCTGGGCTCCATGGTGAGCGTCGCGTGCGGGTACGCCTTCGACAAGTACCGCTTCCGCGGCAAGGAGAAGCTGTTCGGGCTGGTGCTGGCGGGCGTCATGGTGCCGCCCACCGTGCTGGCGCTGCCGCTGTATCTGATGGCGTCGAAGGTGGGGGTGGTGAACACCTTCTGGTCGGTGTTCATCCCCGTGCTGTTCAATCCCTTCGGGGTGTATCTGGGGCGGGCCTTCAGCCAGGGATATGTCCCCGACGAGGTGCTGGAGGCCGCCCGGGTGGACGGCGCGGGCGAGCTGGCGTCCTACTTCCGGGTCGCGTTGCGGATGCTGGGGCCCGGGGTGGTGACGGTGTTCCTGTTCCAGCTCACCGCGATCTGGAACAACTTCTTCCTGCCCATGGTGATGCTGTCCGACCACTCGCTCTTCCCGGTGAGCCTCGGGCTCTACGTCTGGAACAGTTCCGCTGTGGTGACACCGGACTACTACCCCGTCGTCATAGCGGGCTCCCTGCTGGCCGTCCTCCCCCTGATCGCCGCCTTCGTGCTGCTCCAGCGCTACTGGAAGTCCGGCCTGACCGCGGGCAGCGTGAAGTGAACGAGGGGCTGGACGGGTGCCCCGCAAGACAACGAACCAGGAGCCACATGCCCCGCACCAAGCCAGTCGCCGCTCTCGCCATGGACAAGCGGGCGGCGGACGCAGTCGTGAAGCCCGCCGTACGGCGCCGGCTCGGCGAGGTGGTCGACCTCGCCGAGCCGGTGCTGACGGACTTCACCACCCGGACGGCCCGCGAAGTCCTGCACGAGGTGGAGCTCCTCGTCACCGGCTGGGGCTGCCCACCGCTGGACGCCGAAGTGCTCGCGCACGCCCCGCGGTTGTGTGCCGTCGCGCACACGGCGGGCAGCGTACGGGGCCACCTCACCCCGGAATGCTGGGCCCGCGGCATCGAGGTGTCCACCGCGGCGGCGGCGAACGCGGCGCCCGTCGCCGAGTACACGCTCGCCATGATCCTGCTGGCGAACAAGCGGGTACTGCCCGCAGCCCGTGCCTATCGGCAGCAGCGCGCCCGCGAGGACTGGCTCTTCCCCGATCCGGCCCTCGGCAACTACCGCCGCACCGTGGGCATTCTGAGCGCCTCCCTCGTCGGCCGCCGCGTCATGGAACTGCTCCGCGCCCACGATCTGCGGGTCCTCCTCCACGACCCGTACGTCGGCGAAGCCGAGGCGGCGGCGCTCGGTGCGGCCAAGGCGGAGCCGGCCGAACTGTTCGCCGCATCCGACGTGGTCAGCGTGCACACCCCGCTCCTCCCCGCGACCCGCGGCCTGGTCAGCGGTGAGCTGCTCGCCCGGCTGCGGGACGGCGCAACGCTGATCAACACCGCACGCGGCGCGGTCGTCGACCAGGAAGCCCTCACCACACAGCTGCTCAGCGGCCGTATCCACGCGGTGCTGGATGTCACGGAGCCCGAGGCGCTGCCGGTGGACCATCCGCTGTGGGAGTGCGAGAACACGCTGCTCACCCCGCATCTGGCGGGCTCGCAGGGCAACGAGCTGGACCGGCTGGCGGAGCTGACCCTCCAGGAGGTGCGCCGCTGGGCGGCGGGCGAGGGCTTCGCGCATGCCGTACACCCCGACCGGAAGGAGCTCCTTGCGTGACGGAGCCCATGGCAGCAGGCGGACCCGGCGCGCTCGGCATACCCCCGCTCGACCACTCCCTCAGCCCCCGTACCGGCTACACCCGCGCCCACTGGGAGGCCGCGGCCGACGGGCTGTTGCGGGCCGCGTGGCGGTGGGCCACCCCGCGCGGGGCGCTGCTGGATCTGCCGGGGCGGCCCTCCCGCTCCGGCACCCGCTCGGACGGGCTCGAAGGATATGCGCGGACGTTCCTGGCGGCGGCCTTCCGCACGGCGGGCGGCAACGGTGCTGACCCCGCGGGGCTGCTGGAGCGCTACGCGGAGGGACTGGAGGCGGGCACCCGTACGCCGGGCCGCGAGGATGCCGAGTCGTGGCCGCCGGTCCTCGACTACACCATCGCGGGCCAGCCGATGGTGGAGGCCGCCTCGGTCGCGCTGGGGCTGCGGCTGACCCGGCCGTGGCTGTGGGACCGGCTGGAGGACGCCACCCGGGACCGGGCCGAGGAGTGGCTGCGGGGTGCGCTGCGGCACACCCCGGCGCCGAACAACTGGTATCTGTTCCCGCTCTCCGTCGCGGGCTTTCTGGAGTCGGTGGGGCGCGGCGACGCGGAGACGGGGGCCGCGATCGAACGAGGGCTGGAGCTGCTGGAGGGCTGGTGGCGCGGCGAGGGGTGGTATGCGGACGGTGACGGCCGCGCCTTCGACCACTACAACGGCTGGGCGCTGCACCTCTACCCGCTGCTGCACGCCCATCTCGCGGGCGACGAGGCGCTGTCGGCCCGCTACGGTCCCCGGCTGCGCGACCATCTGTCGAGCTACGCACCGATGTTCGGCGGCGACGGCGCCCCGCTGCACTTCGGCCGCTCCCTCACCTACCGCTTCGCCGCCTGCGCCGCCGTCGGCCTCGGCGCGCTGACCGGGCATACGCCGCTGTCCCCCGGTGTCTCCCGGCGGCTGCTGAGCGGGGCACTGCGCTACTTCCTCGACCGGGGCGCGGTCGGCGACGACGGTCTGCTGACCCTGGGCTGGCACGGCCCGCACGCCGCGACGCTGCAGACGTATTCGGGCCCGGCGTCTCCGTACTGGGCGTCGAAGGGTTTCGTGGCGCTGCTCGTACCGCCCGGCGATCCCCTGTGGACGGCGACCGAGGAGGCCGCACCGAGCGAGGGTCCCGACCGGGCGCTGGCGGTGGCCGCACCGGGGCTGCTTCTCCAGTCGACCGGCAGCGACGGGCTGGTCCGGCTGCACAACCACGGCAGCGACACCGTACGGCCGTGGCAGGGCGAGCTGTTCGAGGAGGAGGACCCGCTGTACGCGCGCTTCGCGTACTCCACCGCCACAGGGCCGACAGCACGCGACAACCCGCCCGACAACCACCTGGCGCTCCAACTCCCGGCGCGGCCCGGCACCTGGAGCGTACGGCGGCGTGTCCACCCGCTGGGCGCCGCATCGGCCGCGGACGGGGAGTGGGGCTGGGCGGCATCCTGGCACCGGCCCGTCTTCCCGGCCGACGTACCGGCGCCGCCGTCGCTGCGGGTGGAGAGCGTGACGGTGGTACGCGGACGCTGGGAGGTACGGGCACACCGGGTGGTGGGCGCTCCCGCCGGTACCCGGATCCGGCTCACGGGCTGGGCGGCCGGCGAAGCGCCGGGGACGGATCTGCTGCCGCTCCACGGCCTCGCGGCGGCCGACCCGCTGCGGGCCCCGCACGGGACCGCGTACGCGCGGTGGGTGCGGGTGCCGGTAGTGGAGGGAGAGGTGAGCGGCACCGGGGTGTGCGCGGCGGCGGCCGTGCTCGGCGACAGCACCGGGAGCGCTGCGCCGCGGGTGTCGGTGGCCGAAGGGACGGCGGCCCTGGAGATCGCCTGGGGCGACGGCGGCGGGCGGGTGCGGGTCACCTTCGATCCGCCGGCTGTCGAGGAGGCCGGCGCCGGCTGAGGGGTTGCGAAGCGGGCGAAATCCGGTTGCTCCCCCTTGTCCGGGGCCGGAAGGATGCCCCCTCGTGCTTCCGGATCTCTCCCCTTGGCGGGAGTCACGCGACTTCCGCATCTTGTGGACCGCGGGCCTGATCACCACCTTCGGCAGCTTCCTCACGTTCGTCGCGCTGCCCCTCCAGCTGAAGGAGCTGACCGGCTCGGCCGCGGCCGTCGGCGCGCTGGGGGCCGTGGAACTGGTGCCGCTGATCGTGTTCGGGCTGTACGGCGGGGCGCTCGCCGACGCCTTCGACCGGCGCACGCTGATCCTGGGCAGCGAGGCCGCGCTGGGCGCCGTGGCGCTGGGGCTGCTGCTCAACACACTGCTGCCGCAGCCGATGGTGTGGCCGCTGTACGTCGCGGCGGCGCTCAGCAGTGCGCTGACCGGCGTCCAGCGGCCCGCGCTGGACGCGATCCTGCCGCGGATCGTCGCACACGCGCAGCTCAGCGCTGCGGCGGCGCTCAACTCGCTGCGCTGGCAGGTGGGCGGCGTCGCCGGACCCGCTCTCGCGGGCATCCTGATCGCCTACGCGGGCCTGGAGACGGCGTACGCCATCGACCTGGCGACGTACGCGCTGTCGCTTGTGATGGCGCTGCGGCTGGCCGCCTCACCGCCCGCGCACGACGCCGCGAAGCCGTCGCTGCGCCGGATCCGGGAAGGCGCGCGGTACGCGTGGGGCCGCAAGGAGTTGCTGGGCACGTACACGGTGGACATCGTCGCGATGCTGTTCGCGTTCCCGATCGCGCTCTTCCCGTTCCTGGCCGACCAGCTGGACGCGCAGTGGTCGCTGGGCCTGATGTACGCGGCGCTGCCGTTCGGCTCGATGCTGGTGAGCGCGACCAGCGGCTGGACGTCGCGGGTGCACCGGCACGGGCTCGCCGTGCTGCTGGCCGCCGCGGGCTGGGGCGCGGCGATGACGGTGGCGGGGGTGGTGCGCAACGTGTGGCTGGTGCTGTTCTTCCTCGTCCTCTCCGGCGCCTTCGACATGATCAGCGGGATCTTCCGCTCGACGATGTGGAACCAGACCATCCCGGACGGGCTGCGCGGCAGGCTCGCCGGAATCGAGCTGCTGTCCTTCTCGGCGGGCCCGCAGCTGGGACAGGTCCGCTCGGGCGGGGTGGCCTCGCTCACCTCGGTCCGTACGTCCGTGTGGTCGGGCGGGCTGGCGTGTGTGGCAGGCGTGGCACTGCTGGCCGCGGCCCTGCCGAAGCTGCTGGCGTACGACGCCCGCACCAGCGAGCACGCACAGGCGGTACGGACGGCCAGGGAGGGCGCGGCAGCACCGGGCGGGGAGGGCGCGGCAGCAGCCGGCGAGGGCTGAGGCCGCGCCGCCGTCAACCGCGGCCCGTGTCGTCTCCCCCGTCGCGTCCTCCGTCGCGGTCGTGCCAGCGCGGGTCGTTCTCCCACTCGGAGGTGCGCTCCCGTGCGGTCTCCAGCGCCTGGGCCGCCTCCTCGCGGCTCGCGTAGGGACCCATCCGGTCCTTGCCCGGCGACTGCGGGCCCTCCTCGACGGTGCCGGTCTCGACGTTGAAGAACCACTCTCCGGGCTTGCCGACCGTCTTGCGCTTGAACAGAGCCATACCGACATGATCCCGCAACTGCGCACCGGGCGCAGCCCCGCGGAGGCCCCCGGCCGCAGGCGACCGCGGCCGGAGCGGAGCCGGCGGCCCGGATTAGACTCGCAGACATGTCTGGCCAGTCACTCCTCGTCCCCGGCACGCTCTCTCCGCCCCGCGCCGTGCCCGCCTCGATCCCGCGTCCCGAATACGTCGGCAAGCCCGCACCCACCCCCTACGACGGGCCCGAGGTGCAGGACGCCGAGACGGTGGAGAAGATGCGCGTCGCCGGGCGTATCGCCGCCCGCGCCATGGAAGAGGCGGCCAAGCACATCGCCCCGGGCGTCACCACGGACAAGCTGGACGAGGTGGCGCACGCGTACATGATCGACCACGGTGCCTACCCCTCCACGCTGGGCTACCGGCAGTTCCCCAAGTCGCTGTGCACCTCCGTCAACGAGGTGATCTGCCATGGCATCCCCGATTCCACGGTGCTGCGCGACGGCGACATCGTGAACCTGGACGTGACCGCGTACCTCGACGGTGTGCACGGCGACAACAACGCCACCTACCTGTGCGGGGACGTGGACGAGGAGTCGCGGCTGCTGGTGGAGCGGACCCGCGAGGCGCTGAACCGCGCGATCAAGGCCGTCAGGCCGGGCCGCCAGCTCAACATCGTCGGCCGGGTCATCGAGTCGTACGCGAAACGGTTCGGCTACGGCGTGGTCCGCGACTTCACCGGTCACGGCATCAACAGCTCGTTCCACTCCGGGCTGATCGTCCCGCACTACGACGACCCGCGTGCCACCACCGTCATACGGCCCGGCATGACCTTCACCATCGAGCCGATGCTGACGCTGGGCACGTACGAGTGGGACATGTGGGAGGACGGCTGGACGGTCGTCACCAAGGACCGCAAGCGCACGGCGCAGTTCGAGCACACGCTGGTGGTGACGGAGAGCGGCGCGGAGATTCTGACGCTTCCGTAGCGGTCCGGCGGACGCTTCCGCGGCGGGCGGGCGGGGTACAGGTTTTCCGACAAGGTGTCGGCAACTGCTTGACTTAGGTAAGCCTAAGTAGCAGGATCGCACCGTGTCGGAGCCCCGCACCTCGCTGTCGTTTTTGGGAGCCAGCCTTGCCGTCCGCCGCATCGCACTCGCAGGACACTTCGCACGACACTCCGCCGGACTTCTCCGCCCTCATCCGTACCGCATCCCATGAGCAGCACACCGAGGCCGAGAACTCCTCTTTCATGAGCGAGATGCTCGGCGGCAGGCTCGGCGTGGCGGCGTACACCCGCTACACCGAGCAGCTCTGGTTCATCTACGGCGCGCTGGAAGGCGCCGCCGACAAGTTGACCCACGACCCCGTGGCGGGCCCCTTCGTCCGCGGCGAACTCTTCCGGCTGCCGGCGCTGGAGCGGGACCTGACCCATCTGCACGCCGGCAGGGCCGACTGGCGCGAGGGCCTCACCCCGCTGCCCGCCACCGCCGCCTACGCCGCGCGCATCGCCGAGCTCGGCCGCGAGTGGCCCGGCGGCTATGTCGCCCACCACTACACCCGCTACCTCGGCGACCTCTCCGGCGGCCAGATCATCCGCGGCACCGCCGAGAAGACCTGGGGCTTCGCCCGCAAGGGCGACGGGGTCCGGTTCTACGTCTTCGACGCCATCGACAACCCCGCCGCCTTCAAACGCGAATACCGCGCCCTGCTGGACGCCCTCCCCTGCGACGAACTGGAAAAGCGCCGCATCGTGGACGAGTGCAAGCACGCCTTCGCCCTGAACACCGCCGTCTTCCGCGAGTTGGGCACCCAGTTCCGGCTGAGCGCGTAACCCCGCGGGCCGACCGGGCCGGGAGGGCTGCCCGCTCAGTTTGCGGTGCAGCCCTCCTCCTTTTTCTGACCGTCGACGAATGCCTCCGCGAAACGGAGAGTGTTGCGGCGGGTGACCTCGGCCCCCTTCCGGTCCTGACCGAACGAGAACCGGAAGGCCAGTGAATCGGTGTACGAGCCGCCGCACGGCGTGGACAGATGGATGCCGCTGTCTCCCTGCACGGCCCAGTGCGTTCCGGGAACGTTCACGCTTCGTGCGTGCTTCAGGGCCGTGAGCGACACTCGTTTGTCATCGGCCGTCAGCGGCTTGTCCAGCGTGACGATTTCCACGTCCACGAAGGAGAGGTTGCCGGCAACGCTCGCAGTGCAGTCGGTGAGGGACTCATCGATGGGCCGCAGGCTCTGATGCAGCTTGTCCCCGTCCGGCAGCAGTGGTTCGACCGCGTCCTTCGGCATTTTCACGCCGCAGATCTTGCGCGGAACGGCATAATCCCGACCGCCGAAGCAGCCAGGGAGCAGGAGAAGAAGAGGCGTCAGGAGTGCCAAGGTCAGGGCCCGGCGAGTGCGTTCGGTGTTCATGTCTTGCCGCGATCCTTCTTGGCCTCGTTCCAGCCGTCGTTCACGGCTCCACTGATCTTGTCCCAGGCGCCGTGATCTTCCGAAAAGCCAGTTTCGTTGCGCGCCCATTCGGAGTTGACGCTGTACCACTCATCCTTCAGCGCACCGACTCGGAGTTTCTGCCTCTTCGCGAGCTCCTGGTTCTCGTTGAGAGCCTCATCCTCGATCCGAGCGCTCTCATCCTCGACCAGGGCCTTGCTGACCGCGAACGCCGCGTGGTCCACATGGCCTCCGCCCCACGGCAGGAGAGAGGCCGCCGTCCCGACCACCAGGTAGCCGCCCATGCCCTTGGCTCCCCAGCCGGCCTCCTTGATGTCCTCGGCCTTCTGATCACCGATCGCCTGGTGGCGGGCGTCCTCCAGGAAGCCCACCGTACGGCCCACCCGATTAAGACTGTCCTCCGGATCCTCCTTCTCGGTATGGATGTCGTGGACCATCGCGGCGTTCATAGACTCGTTGAGGACCTGGTAGCTGTGCGGGTCACGGGAGATCTGCTTGGAGACCTCCAGCAGGTCCCCGCGGTCGAGGACCTGCTCATCGTCCGGTGACCCACCCATCGTCATATGCGTGTCGGTCCCGTGATTCCCCATCAGCTTGGCCATGTCGTCGCGGACTTCGGCGGGCATGTCGTCCTTCTGGTCGGCAAGCCGTTCCAGCGCGCCCCGGAAGACGGAGTCGTGCTCGGGGGTGTGCTTGACGTAGGTGGCCGTGGGGTCGTCCGGGTTCATGCCGCTGCCGGCGGCGAACAGGGCGTCGCCCAGGGCTTCGCGGGAGGGGAGGTTGACGCCGTCGCGGGGGCCCATGCTGTTGGGCCGGTCCTCGTCGAAGTAGACGCGGTCCCTGAGCAGATAGTCGGCCCTGTCGGGGTCGTCGAAGACCTTCGTGGCGGCGTCGGGGTTGTGACTGAGGGCCTTGAGGTAGCCGGTCATCGGGTCCGCGCCGGTGGACTTGTCACCCGGGTCGAGGTCCGTGCCCATGGCGACGAGCCCCCAGGCGGAGGGCGCGTCCCGCTTGCCCCGCTCGAACTTGTACATGGCATCGCCGTACCGGTCGAGGAAGCCCTGGTCGAACGTGCCCTTGCCCATCAGGCTGCTCATGATCTGGAAGCCGTAGGGCTTGGCCATGATGCCCTCGTGGCCGAACTGCTTGGTGCCCGCCTTGATGACCTCGTTCTCCCAGGCGTTCATGGCCGGGGTGTCCTGGCGGGTGGCGTTGGCCAGGCTCATGCTCAGGTTGCCCTGGATGTGGTCGAGCAGCTTGGCCCGGTCTCCCTCCGGGGTGTCGCCGTGGCCGGGGTCGGCGAGGTCGCGCCAGAACTGGAGGGTGTCCTCCCCGCCCATCCTCGTTGCGAACGTCTCGGTGAATGCGGGGTTGTCCCGCTGATTCTCCAGCGCGGAGTTGAAGCGCCTCAGTTCCTTGTCGTCCAGTTCCCAGACCTTGACCTTGCCGTCCTTGAACCGCTTGGCCCAGTGCTCCGCGTCCGCCTTGCCCTGGCGCTTGTCGGCACCCTTGACGCTGTCGGCTGCTGCGCCGGAGAAGTCGTACTTGCGCTTGGCGATGGCCCGCAGCTCGCGGGCGATGATGCGGTCGGTCTCCGCCGCGTCCCACAGCACACGCTCGACGCGCTTCTCCGCGGCGCGGATCTGGCCGTCGTCGGGAGGCTTGATCTCGGCGTCGCCGGCGACCGCCTGCGGGGGTACGGACGCGGTACCGAGTCCCTTGTCGTTGATGTAGATGTTGTCCTTTGCGACGTCGTCGACGACCTTCTCCAGATCGCTCTTGTGGCCGGCGAACGCCTTGTGGGCCGACTTCAGCAGCCCCAGCACATCCTGTGCCTCTTCGAGCAGTTGCCCGAACTGTCTGGCGGTCTTGCCGACGAACTGCTGCGTCACAAGAGCGTTCGTCCCGGCCCAGTCCGCCTTGGCCACGGCCGACTGGAAGTGGACGGCTGTCGTCGGTCCGCCCTTGCTCGCGCCGCCCTTGCCACTGCCGTCGTGCAGGTCGCGCAGGCGCTCGACCATTTCCTTCCAGTCGGTGATCGCGGTGTGCAGCTTGCCCAGGCGTAGATCCCGAAGCTGAGCTACGGTCATTTTCTCCGTCTTGGCCATGTTGCCTCTCCCCCGCCCGTCGGCCGCCTACTTGATCCGGTCGTCGATCGCCGCGATGGACGACATGGCCGTCGTGATCTTGTCCTCGTCTCTGCCGTGGGCTGCCTTGGTGAAGTCCAGGTGGTTGGAGATCCGGCCACAGGCGTCCTTGAGCGTCTTGAGCTTGGTGTCCCAGGCGTCACACAGCTCGCTCAATGCCTCACCCATGTCGCAGCCGTCGTGCGACAGCGACCCCGCCGCCTCGTACGACGACGTGCGCGCGTGCTTTCCGTCGACCGTGAGTTGATGGCGCAGGCCGTACGCCATGTTCCCGAGCTTGCCCAGCTCGTCGTCGTTCACCACCAGGTCCGACTTGCCGTCGTGCGGGCCGGGATGGTCGGCGGCCGAATAACCGTTGAGCCGCATCCTGGTCGCGTCGGTCTCCTGCGCGGTGTTCGCCTTCGCCTCTTCCCACTCGGCGAAAGACACTACTGACACCCCCCATACGCTCTGCGCATAGCAAAAAACTCAACGTAGTTGCCTGACGCATACATAGCAACCGGGCAGGAAAGGGCCCTCAGTGAAAACCCTTTGCCGACGCAGGTGCGTAGCGGCGCACAATGAAGGCCGCGGGAAGGCCGTCACGGGGGCGGGCTTCCAACTTGTATGCAGTTTTGCTGCGTTTGGTCGAAGACGGGGGAGTTGGACACTCATGTCGTACGTGGAGATGCCCGGGGCCCGGGTGCCGATCCGGATGTGGACGGACCCCGGCACGGTGGAGGACGCGGCGCTGCGGCAGCTCCAGAACGTGGCGACGCTTCCGTGGATCAAGGGGCTCGCGGTGATGCCCGATGTGCACTACGGAAAGGGCGCGACCGTCGGCTCGGTCATCGCGATGCACGGCGCGGTCTGCCCGGCGGCCGTGGGGGTGGACATCGGGTGCGGGATGTCGGCGGTGCGTACGTCGCTGACGGCCAACGATCTGCCGGGGGACCTCTCGCGGCTGCGCTCGAAGATCGAGCAGGCCATTCCGGTGGGGCGGGGCATGCACGACGAGCCGGTGGAGCCCGGCGATGTGCACGGGCTGCCGACCTCGGGCTGGGACGACTTCTGGGCGCGCTTCGGCGGCGTCGCCGAGTCCGTACGGTTCCGGCAGGAGCGGGCCACCAAGCAGATGGGGACGCTGGGCGGGGGCAACCACTTCATCGAGGTGTGCCTGGACACCACGGACCAGGTGTGGCTGATGCTGCACTCCGGTTCGCGGAACATCGGCAAGGAGCTCGCGGACTTCCACATCGGCGAGGCGCAGAAGCTCCCGCACAACCAGGGCCTGGTCGACCGCGATCTGGCCGTCTTCGTCAAGGACACCCCGCAGATGGCGGCCTACCGGCACGATCTGTTCTGGGCCCAGGAGTACGCCAAGTACAACCGGGCGCTGATGATGGGTCTGCTCAAGGACGTGGTCCGCAAGGAGTTCAAGAAGGCGAAGCCGGTCTTCGAGGAGACCATCTCCTGCCACCACAACTATGTGGCGGAGGAGAGTTACGAGGGGATGGACCTGCTCGTCACCCGTAAGGGCGCGATCCGCGCGGGCGGCGGCGAGTTCGGCATCATCCCGGGCTCGATGGGCACCGGCTCGTACATCGTCAAGGGCCTCGGCAATGCGGCCTCGTTCAACTCCGCCTCGCACGGCGCGGGTCGGCGCATGAGCCGGAACGCCGCCAAGCGGAGGTTCTCCGAGCAGGATCTCGCGGAGCAGACGCGCGGGGTGGAGTGCCGCAAGGACGCGGGCGTGGTGGACGAGATTCCCGGCGCCTACAAGCCGATCGAGCGCGTCATCGACCAGCAGCGGGATCTGGTGGAGGTCGTCGCCAAGCTGCGGCAGGTCGTGTGCGTGAAGGGCTGACCGAGGCCCGGCGGGCGGAGCAGGGGCCCTCTCGGGGGAGGGGGTCTCATCGGGGGTGACCGGCGATGAGGTGACTCATCGCCGGTCCTGCTCCGGACCGCGCCCGGGCCGACGGCACCTGGGTGCCCGCCTTCCCGAACGGGCAAGCCGACGGGTCAGGCCACCGTCCGTACCGTCGCACTCCGCAGCGCGTCGCGCAGCCGGTCGCGGGCCTCGGTCTGGGCGGCGATCCGGGCCTCCAGGACGGCGAGCCGCTCCTGAGCGATGCGCAGGCCCTCCCGGGAGGGCGGGACGGTGGCCATGTCGCCGTCCAGACAGGCGGCGAAGAAGCCGACATCCTCCAGGGTCAGCCCGGCATCCAGGAGGTAGCGGATATTGCGGACGCGGACCTCGGCAGCGGCGTCGTAGACGCGGTAGCCGTTCGGTGCGCGCCGGGAGGTGAGCAGGCCCGCCTGCTCGTAGTGCCTCAGCGCCCGCGCCGTCGTACCCGTCCGCCGTGCCAGCTCTCCGATCCGCATGCTGCCACCACCTCCCGGAGGGAGTGTTATCACGGCGGGCAGCGTGGCAGGTATGGCCGTCCCTACAGGAGCTGTCATGCCAGCACCGCTCCCCCGTCCACCGGCAGTACGGCGCCGGTGACGAACGACGCCTCGGGGGCGGCCAGTCCGACGACGGCCCAGGCCACTTCCTCGGGCCGGCCGACGCGGCCCAGGGGGGTGTGGGCGATCTGCCACTCGCGGATCGCCCGGCGCTGCTCGGGGCCGAGGCCGCGGTGCTCGCCGATGGGGGTGTCGACGGCGCCCGGCGCCACGGCGGCCACCCGGATCCCGTGCGGTGCCAGGTCAACGGCCCAGCTGCGGGTGAGGAGTTCGAGTGCGGTCTTGGTGGCGGCATAAAGGGAGTTGCCGGGCCAGGCGCGCTGGCCGACGGACGTACTGACGTTGACGACCACGCCGCCCGCGGGGGCCGCCTCGAGCGCGGGGAGCGCGGCCTGCGTCAGCAGGACGGGCGCGGTGAGATTGGTGGCCAGCTGGGTGTCGATGCTCTCGCGGGTGTAGTCGCCCAGGCTCTCTGCGCTGACGATTCCGGCGTTGTTGACGAGCACGTCGAGCCGTCCGGTCGCCTCCAGCGCGGCAACCACGATGCGCTCGGGCGCGTCCTCGTCGGTGAGGTCGGCGGCGAACGGGGTGATGGCGCCGGGGCCGGGCTCCGCGGCGGTCTCCTGAAGCGGTGCGGTACGGCGGCCGACGGCCACGACATGCGCTCCCTGCGCGGCGAAGGCACGCGCCGTGGCCCGGCCGATGCCGGTTCCGGCTCCGGTGACGACGACGGTACGGGGCTGCGGGCTGCGGGTGTTCTCGGTCATGCCCGCATCCTCGAACCCTGCCGTCGGCGTCAAGGTCAAGCCGGGCGCCGGGCGCTTTGCGCGAGGCCGGGACCAGGACCGGAGCACGCAGCGTTCTCCGGCGGGGATTCTGCGCAGTGAATCGCCCGGAATCTACGCGCACTGCCCGACAACCCCCACCGCACTCTCCGCACTTCTTGTGCGGAAGTGAACACCTGGGTACGCAGAGTGCTCATATGGCTTAAGGTCTGGGCAGTCGGCGCATCTCCACTAAATGGGGCGGGGTCAGGTGCGCCGTGGGGGGATCCGTGTACCTGGGGGGGTTCATGCGGCGCGACTCTGCGTTCGTGTCCGAGGTGGGGAGACCGGCCTGGCCGGTGATGGGGAGAGGCGGCAGCGGCAGGAGGGGCAGCAGGGGTAAGGGGCCGGAGCGGTCCGGTGCCCGCGAGATCAGGGACAAGTCCGGCTGGTACCGGCCTGTGGCGCTCGCCGTCGACACCGTCGGCATCGCGCTTCCGGTGGCGTTCTTCTTCCACCAGGCCGGGCAGTCGCACATCGCCGCGGCCACCGCGACGGCCACGCTCACCTGGTTAGGGGTGCTGACAGCGCACCGGCGGTACGGCCGGCGCTGGCTCGGGGAGACGCGGGGAGTGCTGACCACCCTGCGCGACTGGCTGACGCTCCTCGGGCTGCTCGCCGTCGCCCGCGTACTGACGGGCGAGCACTCACCACCCGCCGTCGCACTCCTCGCGCTCGCGCCGGCGCTGCTGCTCACCACCGTCTGCCGGTCATTGACACATCGTCACCTGACGGGCCAGCGCCGCGAAGCGCACGCCGTGCAGCGGGCGCTGGTGGTCGGCGAGGGCAACGCCGTGGACCGGGTGGTGGAGCAGCTGGCGAGCCGGACCGACCATCCGTACGTCGTCATCGGCGCCGTACCGGTCGGCCCCACGGCCAACCGCAGCGGCGTCCCGGAGGCCGGGCAGCTGGAGGCCGACCCGCAGGGGCCGGAGGGCGGCGGCGCGGACGGGGCCGCGGTGGTGGCCGCGGCACGGCTGCACGCCGCCGACACCGTGCTGGTGACTCCCGGTTCGCTGCTGAGCGGCGAGCGGCTGCGCACGCTGACCTGGGCGGTGCAGGACGCGGGACTGCCGTTGGTGATCGCCTCGGGGCTGGCCGATGTGGCGCTGCGCCGGGTACGGCCCTCCACCGCCGCCGGGCTGCATCTGCTGCATGTGGACCCGCCGGTACGGCGCGGCCCGCAGCTCGCCCTCAAGGCAGCACTGGACCGGACGGGCGCCGCGCTGGGACTGGTGCTGCTCGCCCCGCTGTTCGCGCTCATCGCGCTGGTGGTACGGCTCGACTCGGCCGGGCCCGCGTTCTACCGGCAGACCCGGATCGGCCACCGCGGGGTGCCCTTCACCATGTGGAAGTTCCGCTCCATGGCCGTCGACGCCGACCGGCTGCGGCCCCAGCTCCTCGCCGCGAACGAGGTGGACGGCCCGCTGTTCAAGATGCGGGCCGACCCCCGGATCACCAGGGTGGGCCGGGTGCTGCGCCGCACCTCCCTCGACGAACTGCCGCAGCTGCTGAACGTGGTGCGCGGCGAGATGTCATTGGTGGGCCCGCGGCCCCCGCTCCCGGAGGAGGTCGCCGCCTACGGGGCAACTGCGTTGCGGCGGCTGCTGGTCAAGCCAGGACTGACCGGCCCGTGGCAGGTCAGCGGGCGGTCGGACCTGTCCTGGGACGAGAGCTTGGCGCTGGATTTGCGGTACGCCGACAACTGGTCGCTCACCACTGATCTGGACCTGCTGGCCCGCACCGTGCGGGCTGTGGTCGACGGACGGGGGGCGTACTGATGCTTACCCCGCATAGGGGCTGCGCTTGCCCACCCTGCGCCCCTGGCGCAGACTGCCCAAGCGCAGGAAGAGACGTCCCGTCAGGCAGGGGCATCCCCTCACGCAGCAAATGCCGTGCGGAGCCACCATTCGTACGTCGCGGCGATGCCGTCGCGCAGCGAAATCTCCGGGCGGAAGCCCAGCTTGAACAGCCGGGAGACATCAAGAAGTTTGCGCGGCGTACCGTCTGGACGGCTGGCGTCCCACACGACGCGGCCCTCATAGCCGACAACGTCCCGCACCGTCCCGGCGAGCGCAGCAATCGTCAGATCCTCGCCGCAGCCCACGTTGACCGGCGTCCCCTCGTCGTATCCGCGCAGCAGCAGCAGACAGGCTCGCGCCAGGTCGTCGACGTGCAGGAACTCGCGGCGCGGCGTACCGCTCCCCCACAGCACCACCTCTCCGGCACCGTCCCGCTTCGCCTCGTGGAAGCGGCGGACGAGGGCCGGGAGGACGTGCGAGGTCTCCAGATCGAAGTTGTCGCCGGGGCCGTAGAGATTGGTGGGCATGGCCGAGATGTAGGAGGCGCCGTACTGCTCGCGGTAGGCGCTGATCTGGGTGATGCCCGCGATCTTCGCCAGCGCGTACGGCTCGTTCGTCGGCTCCAAAGCACCGGTGAGCAGGGCGTCTTCGGTGATCGGCTGCGGCGCGTGCTTGGGGTAGATGCAGGACGAGCCCAGAAACAGCAGCCGGGGCACGCCCGCCGCGTGCGCGCCCGCTATGACGCTGAGCTGGATGCGCAGATTGTCCTCCAGGAACGGCACGGGCTGCGTCTTGTTCGCCATGATGCCGCCGACCTTGGCCGCCGCCAGCACCACCGCGTCCGGCCGCGCCTCGCGCAGCCAGCGCTCGGTGCGGTCCGCGTCGCGCAGGTCGAGCGCCGTGCGGTCGCGGGTCAGCACCTGATACCCCTCCGCGGCCAGCCGGCGGACCACGGCCGAGCCCACCAGCCCGCGGTGGCCCGCGACGAAGATCCGGGCATCGGGCGGCAGCAGGGCGCGGTCCGAGGCGGCCATGGCGGGCTCGGTGTGCGGCTTCGGCGTCATGCTGCCGGATTGTGCCAGCAGCCACCCCCGTTCGGGGAGATAGCCGACAAAAAGAACGTAACGAACGGTCCGCCGCGCCGCTCGGCCGCGGCGGACCACCACTCCACCCTCAACCTCCACCAGGACGGCGGCACATGGCCAAGAGCGCACTGATCACCGGCATCACCGGCCAGGACGGGTCGTATCTGACCGAACTCCTGCTCGGGAAGGGCTATACGGTGCACGGCCTGGTACGCCGTTCCTCGTCCTTCAACACCGGCCGTATAGACCACCTGTACGAGGACCCGCACGACGAGGGCCGCTCCCTCGTGCTGCACCACGCCGATCTCGCGGACGGCGTCGCCCTCGTCAACCTGCTGCGTGACCTGCGGCCCGACGAGGTCTACAACCTCGGCGCCCAGTCCCATGTCCGGGTCTCCTTCGACTCCCCCCTCTACACCGGCGACGTGACCGGGATGGGCACCATGCGATTACTGGAGGCGATCCGGGCCAGCGGCATCGACACCCGTATCTACCAGGCGTCGTCCTCCGAGATGTTCGGCGCCGCCCCACCCCCGCAGCACGAGGCGACCCCCTTCCATCCGCGCAGCCCCTACGGCTGCGCGAAGGTCTTCAGCTACTGGGCGACGGTCAACTACCGCGAGGCGTACGACCTGTTCGCGGTGAACGGCATCCTGTTCAACCACGAGTCCCCGCGGCGCGGTGAGACCTTCGTGACCCGCAAGATCACCCGCGCCGTCGCCCGGATCAGGGCCGGACTGCAGCAGCATCTGTACCTGGGCAATCTGGATGCGGTACGCGACTGGGGATACGCGCCCGAATACGTCGAGGCGATGTGGCTGATGCTGCAGGCCGACGAGCCCGACGACTACGTCGTCGCCACCGGAGTCGCGGCGACAGTACGGGAGTTCCTGCACGAAGCCTTCCGGGCCGGCGGGCTGGACTGGCAGGAGCACGTCCGCTTCGACCCCGCGTACGAGCGGCCCACCGAGGTCGACGCACTGATCGGCGACGCGGCGAAAGCGGAGGCCCGGCTGGGCTGGAAACCACGGGTGATGTGGGGAGAGTTGGCCCGGATCATGGTCGAGGCCGACATCTCGCTTCTGGAGGCGGAGCTCTCGGGCGCAGCGGTCCGCATCGATCATGGCTGACGGCCCCAATTGCGTACCCCGCAAGGGGGCTGCGCAGAGAGGGGAGACGCACCCCGTCAGGGGCGCGGGGAACTGCTCCCCTGGGGGCACCGCCCGGCCGGAGGCTGGGGGACTCCGGCCGGGAGGTGCCCCCACCAGCCACAACGAAGCCGTAGCCCGCACGGGCCCTGCAGGGGCAACCCCTCACCGGAACAGCACAGACGCGGCACCAAACAATGGGGGACAGCAAATGAAACGCAGCAAAAGCCGCAAGGCGGCAACCGCGGGAGCGGTCATGGCCCTGGCCGCAACCGCACTGGCGGGCCCCGCCCTCACCGAGCGCGGCGCCCAGCAGGCGCAAGCCCTCACCGCGCCGGTGGCGATGACGGCGGACGACTTAGCGACATGGCAGACGAACGGCGTCGTATGGGCGATGGCGCAGTCCGACGGAGTCGTCTTCGCGGGCGGCACGTTCTCCGCCATCCGCCCGCCCGGCGCTGATCCGGGCACCGGCGAGCGGCAGGCCGTCAACTTCGCGGCGTTCGACGCGGCGACGGGCGCGCCCACCGACTGCCGGCTCAACTTCACGGTGGGCAGCGGCGCGGCCACCGTACGGGCGCTGACGGTCTCCCCGGACGGCAACACCCTCTACGCGGGCGGCAACTTCGCCGCCGTCAACGGCACCCACGTCAGCCGGGTGGCCGCCATCGACATCGCGACGTGCAAGGTGAGGCCGGACTTCAACGTGTCGGTGTCCTCCACCGTGCACGCGCTCGCCGCCACCGACGACACCGTCTATCTGGGCGGGGACTTCACCTCGGTGGAGGGCCAGAGCCGCAGCCGGTTCGCGGCGCTGAGCACCGGCGGAGAGTTGCGGTCCTGGAGGGCGGACGCGGACCTGACGGGGCGCGCCGTGGAGGTCACCCCGGACGGGCGGAGCGTGGTGCTCGGCGGCGACTTCGCCCGCGTGCGCGGTACGGACTCGCACGCGCTGGCCGTCGTCGACTCCGCGTCGGGCGCACTCAAGCGCGCCTACGGCCGCACCTTCGTACCGCGGAACTCCGTGGTCAAGAGCCTGCATGTGGACGAGACCGGCATCTACACCGCGAACGAGGGCACCGGCGGCGGGGTGTTCGACGGGCGGATCGCGCTGGATCTGGACGACTTCTCCCAGCGCTGGCGGGACACCTGCCTGGGCGCCACCCAGGACGTCACCGTCTACCAGGGCGTGCTCTACAGCAGCTCGCACGCGCACAACTGCTCCAGCATGGGCCAGTTCGGCGAGCTGTACGAGCGCCAGCATCTGCTGGCCGAGTCGGTGGACGACCCGACACCGCTGCTGTCGTGGTTCCCCGACACCGACGACGGCCCGGCGAACGTGGAGCAGGTGGGTCCCCGCGCCATGGTGGTCTCCGCCAGCGGCGGCAGGGACTACATGTGGGTGGGCGGCTCGTTCTCCCGGATCGCCAGCAACGGCAACAAGCCGCAGCAGGGTCTGGTGCGCTTCTCCAACGGGCCCGACACCAGGGACCCGACCGTCCCCGAAGGGGTGAACGCGGCCAACGTCATCTCGGGCGTACGGGTGACCTGGCCCGCCAGCACCGACCTGGACGACCGCACGCTCACCTACCGCATCTACCGCAACGGCGCGTCGGAGCCGGTGGGAACAGTCCGGGCCAACTCCACGTTCTGGGACCGGCCCACGGTCAGCTTCACCGACACCACCGTCAAGCCCGGTACGGACTACACCTACCGGATCACCGCCGGTGACGCGGACGACGCCAACACCAGCGCCCGCTCGGAAGGGGCGACGGTACGGACGCCGGGTACGCCGACGGAGACGACGGTGGAGCGGGAGGCGACCGGCGACGCCTATGTGAACGGGTCCTCGGTCACCTCGAACTACGGCACCCACCAGCAGCTGGCCGTGCGCGGCTCGTCCCCGTACGAGACCTATATGCGCTTCAGTGTGCCGTCGCCGCCCAGCGGCATGGTGCTGGACGACGCCAAGCTGACGGTCACCACCAGCGGCGACAGCTATGCGCCGAGTACCGACACGGTCAGCGTCCGCCCGGTCACCGGCTCCTGGTCGGAGTCCGGGGTGACGTATGGCGGGCGGCCCGCCCTGGGTGCGACGGCGCTGGGCTCGCTGGACGGCGCGGCGGAGTCGGATTCGGCCTACGACATCCCGCTCAGCAAGAGCGCCGTCGGCGCCGCGGCCGGTGACAGCCTCGATCTGGCGCTCACCAGCACCGGCAGCGACAGCATGTGGCTGCTGGCGCGCGAGTCCGGGGGCACCGGCCCCAAGCTCACGCTGACCTACCGGAAGCCGTGAGCGTCCGTAAGGCCGCAGCCACGGTGGCCGCCCTCGTGGCGGCCACCCTGGCGCTGACGGCCGGCTGCAGCACAGGTGGGGACAAGCAGAACGGGTCGGAGGAGAGCCACCACGGCGGGCGGCCCGGCGCGAGCGCCCCCGCGTCGCCGGGCAGGGAGCCACCGCCGCCGCGGGACGGCCAGGAGCGGCAGACCGAGGACAAGGCCACACCGAAGGTGCCCCGCGCCCAACTCACCCCCGGCACCGGTTCGTTCACCAAGAAGGAGAAGGAATATCTGGTCGGCCGGGTGCCCGAGGGCCTGGAGCCCGCCACCGTGCTGGAGGCGGGCCGGACCGCCTGCGCGCGGCTGCGGACGACGGCCGAGGCGAGCCGCAAGGACGCGATCAGTGCGCTGAAGGCCGGTGAGATCGACAACGCCGGGCCCGCGGTCGAGCACCTGTGCCCGAAGTTCAAGCCGCTGCTCAAGGCGGCGGGCAAGAAGTGACATCCGAAAGACGTGACACCCCGAAGGGGTGACGCCCGAACCCGGAGAGGACCCTCGTGGAGAAGCTGCCCGTCGTCGTCGCGATACCGACCAAGAACGAGGCCGAGAACATCGAGTCGACCGTACGGTCCGTGATCGGCCACTTCGCGCATGTCGTCGTGGTCGACTCGGACAGTACGGACGACACCCGCGCGCTCGCCAAGGCCGAGGGCGCCGAAGTGCTGCCCTACACCTGGGACGGCGGGTATCCCAAGAAGAAGCAGTGGTGTCTGGAGAACGTCCACCCGGAGATCGACTGGGTCTTCTTCCTCGACGGCGACGAGACACCCAGCCCGGAACTGCTGGCCGAGATACGGCACATCTTCCGCCCGCCGCCCGGCCACACAGTGCGCCCGGCTGCCTTCGACATCCCGCTCGGCTACTGGTTCGCGGGGCGCAGGCTCCGGCACGGGTACACCATCGTCAAGCGGGTGCTGCTGGACCGCACCCGCTGCCGCTTCCCCGAACCGGACGATCTGGCCGCACCCGGGATGGGCGAGCAGGAGGGCCACTACCAGCCACTGGCCGACCCCGTGGTCCGCCTGCACTCCCCCATCGAACACCAGGACCTGGACCCGGTACGCACCTGGTTCGAGCGGCACAACCGCTACTCGGACTGGGAGGCGTGGCTGGAGCAGCACCCGGCCGTACGGGAACAGATCCGGCAGACCAAGACCCGGCAGGGCCGCGTCTTCCACCGGGCCCCGCTCAAGCCGCTGGTGTCCTTCGCCTACGCCTACGGCTGGAAACGGGGCTTCCTCGACGGCCGCGCCGGGCTCGACTATGCGCTGGCGATGAGCTTCTACCGCTGGCAGATCGGGCTCAAGGCACGCGAGGCGTCCTCCGGGCAGCGGGGCCTCGGGAGGGGTCTGCACTGACCCGGTCCCGCAGCACCTTCGCGTATATGTCCCGCAAGGTGTCCACCACCGCATCGAGCGTGAAGCTGTCCTGCGCCAGCCGCCGAGCCGCCTGCGAGGCGGCGGCGTTGGCCGCCGGGTCCAGCAGCTCCAGCACCGCCCGGCCGACCCGGGCCGCGTTCTCCGGGTCGGCCGGCGCGCTGTCCACCAGCCGTCCGGCACCGGCCGCCGCCACGTCCGGCGCCAGTCCGCTGGTCCGGGTGACGACGACGGGCAGCCCCACCGACAGTGCCTCCAGCACGGAGACGGAGAAGGCGTCCTTGATGGACGGCAGGACGTATACGTCGCTGGTACGCAGCCGCTCGACGACGCCCGCGTGGTCGAGCGCCCCGACGTACTCCAGCGCATGCCCGGCCCCCAGCGAACGGGCCAGCGCCAGCATTTCGCCGGCCAGCGCGCCGGTGTCCGGCCCGGCCATGACGAACCGCGCCTCGGGGTGCTTGTCCAGCACCGTCGGTATCGCTCCGACGAAGTCCTGCGGACGCTTGCCCTCCTGTACGCGGGCGCAGTACAGCACGGTGGGCGGGCGGCCCGGCTCCCTGGTGGTGTCCCGCATCGGCTGCGGGGCGACACCGTTGACCAACCGGTACGCCGGGCCCATCGGCTCCGGCGCCACCACCGCCTCGGTCAGCTCACGCTCGCGCGGGGTGAGATGGAGTACGGCGTCGGCCTGCTTCAGCACCCGGCGCAGGCCCAGCACATCCACGGCGCGCGCCACCCGCTTCTCGGTCGGGTCGATCATGCCGTGCGTCTGCAGCACGAGAGGGCGGCCCATCCGGGCGGCCAGCAGCGCGACGGGGAGGGTGACCAGATCCCGCATGAGATGGACGTGCACGACGTCCGCGGAGCGCAGCATCCGGGGGGCCGCGGCGAGCAGGGCGGCGGAGGTGATGCCGCTGACCTCGAAACGCGGCAGCACATGGCGGGCCTGGAAGAGGCGGGCCGGAACGCCGTCCACCATGCGCGGGAACGCCGTCCCTTCGGGGAAGCCGTCCCCCAGGGCCACCACGACCGCCTGGTCGCCCTTCGCCCGTAATCCCCGGCACAGGTTGAGCGCGACCCTCGTGGGCCCGCCGAAGTCGTGGGTGGGCGTGTGCAGCGTAACGATGTGCAGCGCCTTCAATTGTGCCCCCTCAGTTGATACTTGTGGAGACATTAGCTGTTTTTTCCGTCTCTGCCCCATCCTTTCCCCTTTCTGGCGCAGAAGGGACGTGCGCCCCGAAGGGGCGCGGGGAACTGCGCGCCCAGCCACAACGCACCAGCAGCCCGCGACGGAGAAGAAGGGGCACCCCCTCCCCGAAGCAAGGCAGGGCAGGGCATGAACACGGCCACCGAACCGACAACGGCGGCGTTCCGGGGCTCCGCCCCGAGGGCCGTGCTGTCGCGGGCGCTGGCGATTCCGCTGGTGGCGGCCCTCGTGGCCGTGCTGCCCGCGACGGTCGCAACACAGCCAGGGCCGGGTCCACACGACGCCGCGTACTGGCTCCAGTTGGCGACCTGCGCATACGCGGGCACCCGCCTGGCCGCCATGGTCCTGACCCCGCACCGCCGCCTCATCCAGGGCGCGTTCTGGCTGTTCTGCTACATCGCGATGGGCATCGCACCCCTGGCGCAGACGGTGCTGGACAGCACACCGACGCCGGTGGTCGGCCCGCGGTCCGACACCGTGCTGGCCTCGGCGCTGGTCCTGGCGGGCATCGTCGCGTTCGACGTGGGAGCGCTGCTGGCCCGCCACCGGCCGCCGCTGCGCAGCCGGATGCACGAGCGTCACCGGCCCACGGCGGCCGTGCACCCGCGGCGGCTGTATGTGCTGTGCATCCTGGCGCTGGCGGGCAGCGGGCTGCTGGCGGCCGAACTGGGCGGCCCCGGGGTCTTCTTCAGCAACCGGCAGGAGATCAGCGAGTCGATCGAGGGCGCGGCGGGTGCGGCAGGCGCGGAGGCGGCCTCGCAGGCGGGCTCCGCGTTCCTGCGCGGGTTCGGCACCGTTCCCGCGCTGCTGGCCCTGCTGTTCCTCACCCGCTGGCTGGTGGTCTCCCGGGCGGCGCGGCGCAGGCCGCTGGTTCCGGTGCTGTGGCTGGCGATGCTCGCGCTCAACGTCGTCGTCAACAACCCGGTCTCCAACCCCCGGTACTGGTTCTTGACGGTGCTGTTCTCGCTGCTGTTCACCGCGTTCCCGCGCAGCCCGGTGATGTACCGGGCCGCGCTGGCGACAGGGGTGGCGGTGGCGCTCGTGGTGTTCCCGTTCGCGGACCGGTTCCGCTACGAGGAAGGCACCGACCGGCCCCAGCAGTCGACGGGCTCGATCCTGGAACCGCTGACGATGAAGGACTACGACCAGACGGGCATGCTCGCCAACACGGTCACGTTCGTCGGCTCCGGCGAGGGTCACAGCTACGGGCGTCAACTGGCGGGCACCGCCCTGTTCTTCGTGCCACGGTCGGTGTGGACCGGTAAGCCGCACGACCCGGGCACCCGGGTGGGCGAGTGGATGGGCATGCCGTATCCGAACCTCTCCTCCCCGCTGTGGGCGGAGTTGTGGCTGGACTTCGGGCCGCTGGGCATGGCGCTGGGCTTCGCCGCCGTCGGCTACGGTGCAGCGCGCGCGGACCGGCGCTATGCGCGCCATGCGCGGCGTACGGCGCAGGAGTCCTCCGCGGGCCCTGGCAGCGTCGCCGCTGTGGCGGTGCCGCTCGTCGCCGGTTACAGCTTCATCCTGCTGCGGGGTTCTTTGCTCCAGGGCATGGGGCGGGTGGCGATCGCGGTGCTGTGCGTGGGGTTTGTCACGACGTTTCGGCGGGGCCGCCCGGACCGGCGTTAGGGGGTGCCCCTGTTTGTCCGTCGCGGACTGCGGGTGCGTTGTGGTTGCTCGCGCAGTTCCCCGCGCCCCTTACGGGGCGCAGCCCCTCATGCGGGGCACCCAACAGCCGGGCCGCGCGGAGCCAGCTCGCGGCGCCCTTCGCCGCCGAGCCCACGCAGAGCCCCCAGGCCGCGCCGAGCACCCCGCCCAGCGCGTAGCCGCCCAGCAGGCAGCCGACGGATACGAGGGAGAAGACGAGCTGGATCGGCAGCGTCGTCCGCGGGCGCAGCACGCGCAGGGTCAGCAGCGCGCAGGTGCCCAGCGCCATCGCCGCGTACTGGCTGCCGGTGGCGGGCAGCAAGCGGGCGGCCGACGCCCAGGTGTCGCCGAGCAGCGCCCGCCCGTAACCGTCAAGGAGCAGCAGCAGAACGGTGGTCCACGCCGCGGCCATCCCGGCCAGCACTCCCCCGGCGGCGCCCGCCGCACGGGCAGCACGGCGCGGGTCCCCGACGCGGTTGAGAAGCGGAGGCCCGAACCCGGTGGCCGCGTTGAACAGCACGTTCATCGGCCCGTAGAGAGTGGTGGCTCCGCGCAACGCGCCCACCGCCAGCGGGTTGGCGATCAGTCCCAGCCCGATGATGGCCAGTTGGCTGCCCGCGTTGCCGACGCCGAACTCGACAGCGAACCGGCGGCCCAGATGGTCCCGGCGCAGATAGCGGGCCGGATCCTGGCCCGCACCCCGGGTATGCCGGCGCAGCAGCCACAGCGCCACCGCGAGCGCAGGCAGCGCGGACAGGCCCCAGGCCAGCAGGAGCCTGGGCGCACCGGCACCGGGCGGCTGCAAGGCCAGCGCGGGCAGTACGGCGGCCAGCCGTAACGCGTCCGCCGTCAGGGCGTGGTGGGGCCGCTGAAGGGTGGAGAAGGCGTAGCGGGTGGTCTCCTGCGTCAGCGCGAGCGGCAGCACCAGCGCGAGGGCCGCCAGCGCTGCGGCCGTTGTTCCGCCGGCCGCCCACAGCACGAGGGCGGTGGGCGCGCCCAGCGCGGTCGTCGCCAGTGCGGTGAACACCACCGCGGAACGGCACGCCCTCGCGACGGTTCGCCCTTCACCCGGCTCGTCCTTCTCCAGGACGAGGGCCTGGCCGACGTAGGCCACGGTGAGGCCGAGCAGGACGGTGAAGACCGTGTAGACGAGGGAGAACGTGGCAAACGCGTGCACGTCCGACCGCCGTGCGGCGACGATCAGTACGGCGATGTTCGTCCCCGCGGATACGCCTTGATCGGCGACGGAACATATGAGGGCCGTACGGGGTCTTGGCCGCCGTGGCATGGACTCCCTCCCGTGTTCTGGCAGGGGGTGCCCCTGCCCCTCGCTCATCGGCTGCGTGCGCTGCACTGTGCTCAGCGGACCATGACGCGCAGGGCGTCGCCCTCTTGCACGGGGGCTCCGCGGTCGGGTGGGGCCGGAGGGCCGGCGGACGCGGCACGCCGCTTGGGCTCACTACCGGCGCCCTCCGCATGGAGAAGGGCACCGAGCACGCAACCACCCGCGCCGACGACCAACTCCCGTACGCGGGCCAGGTCGTCCCGCCGTACCTCCCGCGGATCGCAGACGATCAGCACGCAGTCGACCCGGTCGATCAGCGCTATCGCGTCGGCGTACGACAGCACGGCGGGCGCGAGCACCAGGAGCACCGAGTTGTGCTCGTCGGCATGCCCGATCAGCTGGGTGACGGCCGACGAGGTGAGCGCGCGCGGCACCTTGCTGACCCGGTGGCCGGGCACGAGGTCGAAGACGCCGGACTCGCCCGCGTCGATGGGGACGCGGTGCCCGGCGGGCCAGCCGATGGTGCCGTGACCGGGTGCGCGGGCCCACCCGGGCTGGACTCCGTCGGCCTGCCGGAGCCGCTCGGTGAGGGAGGGGGTGCGCAGATCGGCCTCCAGCAGCAGCACTTCCTTGCCCATCTCGGCGAAGGACGCCGACAGGTTGACGGAGGCGGCCAGCGCCGTGCCGATGCTGCCGCGCGGCGGTACGACCAGGACGCGGCGGCGCCGCGCGAACGTCTCGTCGTAGGCGAGCCGGAAGGCGACCGAGCGGTACTCCTCGGCGAGCCGGCCACCGGCGAGCAGCGAGTGCCGTTCGGCACGCTTCCCGCTGCCGCGCCGCCCACGCGGCAGCGTGCCCAGCACGGGCGCGTGCAGGGCGCGTACGACATCTCCGGGAGTGCGGACGGCGGGGTCGAAGACCAGCCGTACCCAGGCGGCGAGCAGACCGAGACCGACGCCGACGGCCGCGCCGAGGCCGAGCATCAGCGGCAGCCCTGGCCCGGCGGGAGCGCCGGGCGGAGTGGCCTTGGTGACGACGCGGCCCGGGGTGGTGTCCTCGGCACGCAGGTCGCTGATGCTGCCGTTGATCTCGGCGATGCGGTTGACGACGGAGGAGTGCGCCGAGAGCGTGCCGTCGAGGGCGCCTTCCCTGCCGGACGAGGCGATCTCCTCGGCGAGCCGGTCGCGCTCCTTGAGGAGCGGGGCGCGCTGCTTCTCGTAGGACTCGACCATGCTTGTGACGCGGCTGGTGGCGTCCTTCTCGCGGTTGTCGAGATAGGCCGTGGCGAAAGCGTTGGCGCTGCGCGCTGCGGTCCTGGGACTGTGCGCGGTGTAGGCGAAGCGCAGCATCCGGGTCTCGGGCGGGTTGGTGACCTGGAGGTCGGCCGCGAGCCGCTGGGCGCCGGTGCCGGTGCCCATGTGCAGTGTGCGCGCGGCGCGTTCGGCGACGACGCTGCTGAGGGCGGTGCGCCGCTCGGAGCCCATGCTGGTCTCGCCGGGGGCCGTCTTCTCGCCGCTGCTGTCGATGGGCAGCGGGCGGACGGTGATCTCGGTGGTGGCGGTGTAGGAGTCGGCACCGCGTACGCCGAGCCAGCAGCCGCCGAGGACGCCCAGCACGAGGCCGAGCGCTATCAGCCAGCGGTAGCGCAGCAGTTGGCGGAACTGGTCGCGGAGCAGATCGGGTTCGTCGTCGGCGGGGGCGGGACCGCCCGGGGCACGCCCGGCCCCGGCGGGTGGTGCCCCGCGCTCGCTCACGCCGCGCCGCCCTGCTGCCGTGCCGCACCTGGGGCCGCGCCGGGCCGGGTGTCGCGCCGGGGACGGGGCCGTGCTCGGGGTCCGGTCCGATGGCGCCCGGGGGCGGGGGGCAGCGTGAGGGCTTCCTCCAGCAGCGCCGTCAACCGGGCCAGTGCTGCCGTACGGCCGAGGTGCCCGGTGGCATAGGCGCGGCCCGCGGCACCGAGCGAGGCGGCAGCGGCGGGCTCGGCGGCGAGGGTGCGGAGGGCGGCGGCGAGCGCCGCGAGTTCCTCCGGCGGTACCAGCACTCCGGCGCCGGAGCGGCGCACTTCCCCCGCGGTGCCGCCGCCCGCGGCGACGGAAGCGATGACGGGGCGGCCCGCGGCGAAGTAGGAGGTGAGCTTGGAGGGGACGCTCATGTCGAGCACGGAGGCGCGCTGGGTGACGGCCAGTATGTCGGCGGCGGCCAGCACATCGGGGAAGTCGGCCTCGGCGGCGGGCGGCAGCAGTTCGACGCCGAGCAGGGGTGCCGCCAGCTGAGCGAGGTGCTGCCGCTGGTTGCCGTCGCCCATCAGGACGATGCGTAACCGTTTCCCTGGCAGCGGTCCCTCCTGGAGCAGCCGGGCGGTCCCGATCAGCACTTCCAGGCCCTGTTTCAGGCCCATGTTGCCGGAGTGGAGCACGATCGTCTCGTCCCGCCGCCAGCCGAGCCGGGCCCGGGTCTCCTCCCGGGGCCGGGAAGGGGCGGCGATATGCGTCCAGTTGGGGACGGTACGGATGCGGGAGGCGGGGACGCCCATGGCGGCGACGCGGTCGGTGAAGCTCTCGTGGATGACGCCGACGAGCGTGGCCGCCGCCAGCACCCGGCGCTCGACGGAACCGGCGAGCGCGGCTGCCCGGTCGCCGCCCCGGATGCCGCTCTGCGCCGCCGCCGCGCCCATCAGGTCCTGCACGACGGGCACGAACGGCACCCCGGCAGCACGGGCCAGCCGCGCGCCGAGCACCCCGCCTGCGAGGCTGGGCAGTTGGGCGACGACTGCGTCGGGCCGCCCGCCCAGGCGGGGCGGAGCCAGCAGCCCGTGGCCGAGGACGGACGCCTCGTACAGCGCCCGGCGCCCGGCGGTCTGCCGGGGCGGCACGGTGTGTCTGCGCCGGTGCACCCGCACTCCGGCCCGCTCTTCGGTCGCCCGCCAGATGCCCCGGTAGGCCGGGTCCGTACGCCAGGCGGGGTAGTGCGGCATACCGGCCAGCACGTGGACGTCCCACCCGGGCTGTGCTGCCCAGTGCTCGGCGAGCTGCGCGGCATAGGGGCCTATGCCGGCCTGCTCGGGTGCGTAGTTGGTCGATACGAGCAGCACGCGGCGCCCGGGCGCCCCCGTGCGCCGTTGTCCGGGCACTGTGCCATTTCGGTGCACGGTGTCGTTTCCGGGCACAGCATCGCTGTTCACCATAGATCCCCCCAGGATTCCCCGTGTGCAGCGTAGCGCCTGTCGTACACGCTTTCGCCAACCTGTCCCAGTTTCTTGCGGGTTGTGGTTGCATGCAGCGATGTACGGCGGCCGGGGAGGGCCGCCGCACATCCAACGGCACTCGCCCTGGGGGGATTTCGCATGACTCACACCGTCGGCTACGCGCCCGGTGCCTACGACCTATTCCACATCGGCCATCTGAATCTGCTGCGGCACGCCCGCTCCCGGTGCGACTACCTGGTCGCGGGCGTCGTCTCGGACGAGATGGCCGAGCGCGCCAAGGGCCGCCCGCCCGTGATACCGCTCGTCGAACGGCTGCAGATCGTCCGCAGCATCCGCTTCGTGGACGCCGCGTTCGTGGAGACGGTGCCCGACAAACTGGAGACGTGGCAGCAGGTCAGGTTCGATGTGCTGTTCAAGGGGGACGACTGGCGCGGTACGCCCAAGGGCGAGAAGCTGGAGGCGGATTTCCGCACCGTCGGCGTAGCGGTCGTCTACTTCCCGTACACCATGCATACGTCCAGCACTCAGCTGCGGCGCGCACTGGACGCGCTCGCCGCGCCCGCGGGCCCGCCGGAGTCGGTCACTTCGGAGGTGGCGCGGACAGTTCCCGGAACCATTTGACGGCGAACGCCACGAGGAACAGCGCGTAGCAGCCGAACAGGGCGGCGTACCCGACCCGGAACAGCCCCGGGGCGCCGAGCAGCAGGAAGACGGCGCAGAAGACTCCGTAGTCGACGGGCAGCAGCGCGAGGGCCCGCAGCGGCGACGGGCGGGAGGGGGCGCCCCCGCCGGGCTGCCGGGGCCGGAGCTTATCGGTGAGCAGACCGCCGAAGAAGATCAGCACCGCCACGAGCTGGAAGCCCAGCGGCAGCAGCAGCCAGCCCTCGCCGGGCAGCTCGGCGAAGCGGTGGAAGGAGATCAGCACGGCCGAGTGCAGCCCGGTGATCTTGGCGCAGTCCACGACGTGGTCCAGCCACTCCCCCGCCGGGCTGCCACCGCCCCGCAGCCGCGCCAGCTGCCCGTCGGCGGAGTCCAGCGCGAAACCGACGACGAGCACGGCGTAGACGCACAGCCCCAGCGTCCACGACGGCCGTACCAGCGCAACGGCCGCCACCCCCGCGAAGCTGCACACCGCGCTGGCCAGCGTCACCTGGTTCGGGCTGAGCCCGGCCCGGTGCGCTGCGGCGGCGAAGAGGCGGCCGAGCGGCCGGTTGACGTACCGCGAGTAGAGCGAGACCCCCTTGGCCGTCTTCTGCGCCGCCCGTAACCGCCGCAGCGCCTCACTGAACGCCGCGGGTTCCGTGACCGGTTCCGTGGCCGGTTCCGTGGCCGGTTCCGTGGTCCGAGCCATGAGCCCCCCTGAGCCCCTTGATCGCACTGCCGCGATCGTCCTGCCGCGCATACTGTGCCAGGCAGCACGCGGTGCGCCAGACCGCGCAGGGTAGGGTGCGTTCGCCGACAGCACCGGGAGGGTGGGAACAGGTGAAGGGGTTGAGGGCTGGCAAGCCCCCGCGCATACCGTTGGCAGCGGCCGTGACAGCCGGGGCGCTGCTCGTCTCGCTCACGGGCTGTGTGACCGTGCACGGCGAGAGCGCCGTGGTCCCCGCGTTGAGCAAGGCGGAGGCGGCGAAGGTCCTCACTTCCTTCGTCGCGAAGAACAACCGGGCCAACACCGCCTACGACGCCCGGCTCAACGCCACCATCGAGTCGGGCGCGCTCGGCGCCATCGACCAGGCGGGGCTCAAGTCCCGCAAAGAGATCGACCCCAAGGGCAACCCCGACTACAAGCCGCTGAAGCTGTCCGACACCCGCTATCTGATCCCCGAGCAGGCGGGCTGGCCGAAGTTCTTCGTCACCGACTCCCGCAGCAACCGCAAGGGGCAGGGCCGCTGGCTGTTCGTCTTCCAGCGGGACCGGGCCGACGGGCCGTGGAAGGCGTCGTACCTGGCAGTTGTCGGCCCCGACGAGATGCCCCGGTTCACCCGCGACGAGCAGGGCCATGTGAAGGCTGTGCCGGTGGGCGGCGCCTCGGGGCTGACCGTGGCGCCGGACCGGCTGAGCGAGCGCTACACCCGCTATCTCCAGGAGGGCTCGGGCACCGACTTCGCCCCGGGGCCGCATACGAGTGAGCTGCGCGAGAAGCGCGAGAAGGCGCTGAAGCGCACCAGCGTGCGCAACGAGTTCGCGGACCAGACGGCGCAGCCGCCGCAGTTCGCACCGTTCGGGCTGCGCACCAAGGACGGCGGGGCGCTGGTGTTCTTCACCTCGCACCACCACCACAAGCAGACGCTGCCGCGCGGCTACAAGCCCCAGATCAAGGACCCGCTCGTCAAGGCGCTGATGTCGGGCAGCCCGAAGCAGTCGGTGACCTTCGAGCGCGTCTCCGAACAGGCCGTCACCGTTCCGGGCAAGCGCAAGCAGGGCAAGGTCACCTTCCTGAGCCGCATCGAGGGCCTCACGGCGGCACGCGGCAGCTGACGAGGCCCGTCCTTCATAGCTGACGGGCCCGCCCCTTCGCGGGGAGGGCCTCGTCGGCAGGGCCTGTCAGCGCACCGGCCAGGGTGCGGGTTCGTCCAGACCCTCCACCGTCACGGCGTACTCCGCGCAGGCATCGGTGAGGGTTTCCAGCAGGGTAAGGGGTTCGGGGAGGAGGCTTCCCGGGCGCGGGAGGCGCAGCCAGCGGACTCCCTCGGCGGAGTCGGACAGCCGCGAAGGGGGCAGCAGCACATAGCTGCCCCGGCAGTGCCAGCGCAGGCCGGGGTGCTCCTCCATCGTCTCGGGATGGCTGTCCAACTCACAGGGCCACCACTCGTCCTCGTCCTCGGGCGTGCCCCGGGTCTTGGTGAAGAAGAGCATCCGGTCCCCGCCCAGCAGCGCGACGGGTCCCAGCGCCGGCTCGGCGCCGGGCTCGGCGGCAGCCTCCTGCTCCTCCAGCCTGGCCAGCGCCGCATACCCCGCCTCGGCGGGCACGTCCAGCACATCGTGGGCGCGGCCGGTGGCGGTGATGAAGTTGGCGTCCGGCTCGGCCCGCAGCCAGCGCTCGATCTGGGCGCGCTCGGTGGTGGCCTGGGTCTGCCAGGCGAAGGAGACGGGGTGCCTGCCGGGGGTGGGGCAGCCGATCCGTACGCAGGAGCAGCCGTACCCCGACGGATGAGCGGCGGGGGCCAGCGGGAACCCGGCCTCGGCAGCCGTGAGCAGGAGAGTTTCGCGGTCCCGGGCCGCTTCCGCGGCCTCGGCGGCCGGCTGGCCGCCGCGTCCGCCCCAGCGCCGTCCCCCGGAGCCACGGGCCGAGGCCGACCGCACCTCGGACCCCGTACCGGGCCGTGCGGCCTCAGGGCCCTGTGCGCGCTCGGCGGCGCGCTCGGCCCGACGGCGCAGCCATTGGGCGATCCTGCTCTCGCGTTCCATCTACCGCCTCACTCCGCGACCGAGAACCATGAACTCCGAGGGTACGCAGCCCTGCGGCGCGCTGAGGGGGAATCCACGGATCACGGATGTCTCTCCTCTATCCTGCGCTCCCCCTTGGGCGGTCCGGTACGCGGGGTCGGGTGCGTCACTCCTGAGGGCCACCCGGCCGGACGTCCCGCCCGGCGCATCGCCCCACTCGCACCTAGCTTGGGGCTATGGTCACAAAGGCGGTTTTTGTACCGATGGCCCCGATGATCGCCCTGACCCTCGCCACGGCCCCGACCACACCGGCCACACCGGCGACATCGGCGACATCGGCGGGTGCGGCCAGCCGCGCCGGTCCGGCGTTCGCCGAACCGGGGGCACCACCCGGCCGAAGACCGGGGGAGGCTTCTCGCGAGGGCGTACCCCAAGGCGCCCGGCTTTCCGGCACCACCTTCACCGCGCACCGGGGCGGCTCCATGGAGGTCCCGGAGAACAGCATGCAGGGGCTGAGGGCGACTCAGCGGCGCGGATACGCCCGCGTCCTGGACGCCGACATCCGCCGACTGCGCGACGGCACGCTGGTGGCGATACACGACGCGACGCTCGACCGCACCACGAACAAGCACGGCCCGGTCGACGCGCTGGACTGGAAGGCGTGGCAGAAGGTGCGGCTCACCCCCAAGCGCAGTTTGCCGGGACAGTGGCGGCGCGAGCGGCCCCCGGCCGCCCGGGAGATCCTAGACCGCTTCGGCGGCCACACCCTGCTGATGCTGGAGCTGAAGGACCCGGCGGGGCTGTCCCGGCTGACCCGGCTCATCCGGGACCGGCATCTGGCCCGCTCCGTCCTGGTGGAGTCCAACGATCCGAAGGTGGCGGCCAGAGCCCACAAGCGGGGCCTGCTGACCGCCGTGTGGCGCTCGGCACACCAACTGGCCGACGACCAGCCGAAGCGGTGGAAGAAGTACGTGACGATGCTCAGCGTCGACCACCGGACGGCCAAGCAGCACATCCGCAAGGCCGTACATTCGGGCATCACCTATGTGTGGTCACACACCGTCAACACCCGCGCGACCCGCGACCGGATGCTGAAGCTGGGCTGCGACGGCATCGTCACCGACCGGCCGGGCAGCCTGGCGTTCACGGGCGTCCTGCCGTAGGCCGGCGGCAGTACTCCTGGGACGACCGGCGCCGCCCGGCTCAGTGCGTGCCGCCGCGGGGAGCGAGGGCGCGCAGCACCAGCTCAACCAGCCGGTCGGTGAACTCGTAGGTCAGCGACCCCGAACGGTTGAGCCAGCGCTGCTGGAAGGGGCCGAGCAGCAGCTCGACGGCGAGGTTCAGATCCACGTCCGGGTCGATCTGCCCGGCTTCCTGCCCGGCACGCAGCCGCTCCTCGTACACCTTGAGGCCCGGCTCGTTGAGACGGGTGACGAACTGTTCCGCCAGCGCGGCGTCGGCGGCTGCGGCGACGGCCAGCGCACGGTAGGGCGCCTCGAACGCGGCGTCGGAGAACTCGTCGGCGGTGGCCCGCAGCACTGCCTTCAGATCGGCCTCGATGTCACCGGTGTCGGGAAGACCGGCGTCGTAACCCTCGTCGTGGACGACCTCCGTGCAGGCGTCGAGCAGCACCGCTGCCTTGGAGGGCCACCAGCGGTAGATCGTCTGCTTGCCGACCCCGGCCCGGGCGGCGATCGCCTCGATGGTCAGCTTCGGATAACCGACCTCGCCGACCAGTTCCATGCTGGCCTGCAGGATCGCCTTACGGGAGCGCTCGCTGCGGCGCGAGACATCGGGGCTCTTCGCGGTCGTGGGTGACATGGCACAAATCTAGCAGCGGAGTGAGACGAGACGAACCGTCTTGACAAGACGATACGTCTCGCCGCACTCTTGAGAGGCCGCGGCGAGACGGTACGTCTCGATCCGCAGCTCCGCGTATTACGGCAAACAGGACCGGCAGCAAGACCGGCAACAGGTCCGGCAGCAACAGAAGAGGAGACGTTCATGAGCAAAGGACGCGGCGGAAAAATGCTCGGCGTCGGCGGCACCCGCGCACACCTGTCCCGCAAGCAGCTGCGGGGCACCGGCGGAAGCGGCGGACACGGACCGGGCGGCGGCACCGACCCGCTCGCCCAGAAGCGCGAACTGCTCCGCAGGCTGCGGGAGTCACGCGATTAGGACGGACGGCTCCGGTGCGGTACCCCGCACTTGACCGGCAATCCATACAGACAGGCTCCTCAGGGAGCACTATGGGCACACCGCATCACGCACGTTCCCTGAGGAGCCTGAGATGTACGCAACCCGTCGCTATCTGATGTGCCCTCCGGCCCACTTCCGCGTCACGTACTCCATCAACCCCTGGATGGACCCCGGCAAACCCGTGGACCTCCCCCTCGCGCTCGCCCAGTGGGAAGCGCTGCGCGACCGCTACCGGGCGCTCGGCCACACAGTCGAGATCCTCGACCCGGTCCCGGAGCTGCCCGACATGGTCTACGCCGCCAACGGTGCGACCGTCGTCGACGGGAGAGTGCTCGGCGCCCGCTTCGCCCACCCCGAACGCGCCGGGGAGGCGGCCGCACACCGGGACTGGTACCGCGCGCACGGATTCACCGACGTCGCCGAGCCCGCCCACATCAACGAGGGCGAAGGCGACTTCGCCGTCACCTCCTCGTGGCTGCTGGCCGGCCGCGGCTTCCGCAGCAGCCCGCTCTCGCACGGCGAGGCCCAGGAGTTCTTCGGCCGCCCCGTCATCGGCCTCGACCTGGTCGACCCGCGCTACTACCACCTCGACACGGCCCTGTGCGTGCTGGACGCCGAGACGGACGACGTGATGTACCACCCCGCCGCCTTCTCCCCCGGCAGCCAGGCCGTACTCGCACGGCTGTTCCCGAACGCCCTGCTCGCGGAGGAGTCCGACGCCCTGGCGCTCGGCCTCAACGCCGTCAGCGACGGCCACCATGTGTTCCTGCCCGAGGCCGCCACCGGCCTCTTCGCCCCCCTGCGGGACCGTGGCTACGAGCCCGTCCCCGTCGACCTCACGGAACTGCTGAAGGGCGGCGGCAGCGTCAAATGCGTGACCGCGGAGCTACGGCTGTAGGAGCCGGACGCCGCGGTTGCGGACAGGGGCCACGGACAGAGGCCCGGCCCCGGCGCCCGAAGGATGCTCGGTGCCCCACCCACCCGCATTGCGGGACGACGGGTGGGCGGGTGGGTGAAAGGAGCGCGACCACGACGGCGGGACAGGGGCGGGCCCACACCGATGCGTTGTGGGGTCAGGGGTGGGTGGGCGGGAAAGGCGCGCCCCACACAGCCTTGCGCGCAGCGCGATACGCGGAGCCCTCCCGCTTGGTGACGGGACGGCGGCGCAAGCCGCCGTCCTCGCAGAGGTCCAGCAGCACCTGCCCCTTACGGAGCTGCGGCTTCCGCACGATGCGGGCCTTCGAGGGCGCACCCGGGACCACATCGCGAACCGCCACCACGTAGCTGAACTTCTCGTCCTCGTACGGCAGCTCACCGCCCTTGACCCGCCGGTGCAGCGAGGACCGGGCGACCCGCACCGCGAAGTGACACCAGTCCTGCCCGGCCACGATCGGGCAGGCCGCGTCGTGCGGGCAGGGCGCGAGCACCCGCAGCCCCGCGGCGATCAGGGCGTCACGGCCCTCCCGGATACGCAGATAGCCGTCCGGCGTACCGGGCTCCACCAGCACCACAGCACCCCGCGCGGCACGCGCCGCCGCTTCCACGACGGCGCGCCGGTCCTCGTCCGCGAGCTCCCCCAGCACGTAGGAGACCGTCACCAGATCTGCGGGCTCCCATTCCGGCGCCGTGCCGCCGCGCAGCGACCCGCGACGCCATTCGGCCTCACCGAGCGCGTCCACCCCGGCCGCCAGCCGGCGACCGAGGGCCAGGGCGGGTTCCGCCCAGTCCAGGACGACGGTTGCAGGTGCCGCATCCCATACCTGTGCTGCCGCCCACACGGCGGCGCCCGTACCGCCGCCCACGTCCAGCTGGCTGGCCGGCGTCCAGTCCGGGGCGCGCTCGGCCAGCGCGTCCAGCGCCGCGGAGGCCGCGGCGAAGGTTGCGGGCATCCGGTAGGCGGCGTACGCGGCCGCGTCGGCGCCGTCCCGCAGCACGGGTGCGCCGGTGGGCGTCTCGCCCCGGTAGTGGGCGATCAGCCGCTCGACGGCGGCCGACGCCTGCCGCGCGGGCAGCCCGTCCAGCGCTGCGGCGAGCGCGCCGCGCAGTTCTTGCTCGATCACTTCGACAGTGTAGGAAAACCGGACGCCGCACCGAGGGGGGCGTCCCAGCACCGGCTCGGGCCGGCGGCACTCACAGTACGGCTCGGGCCAGCCTGGTGGCCGCCGCGGCGCGGGGGCGGCTGTCGGCGGGCCGGCGTACGGGGTGGACGGTGTTGGCGAGCAGCACCAAGAAGGTGTCGGTCGCCGGGTCGAGCACCAGGCTGGTACCGGTGAAGCCGGTGTGCCCGGCGGCGCGGGAGCCCGGCCCGGCCAGCTCGCCCATGAACCAGGCGGCGCCGGTCACAAAGCCGAGCCCCGGCGGGCCGAGGAGCTCGGCCACCGAGGAGGGGGCCAGTATCCGCGCGGGACCGTAGGCGCCGCCCGCGAGCAGGGTGCGGCACAGGACGGCGAGGTCGCGCGCTGTGGAGAACAGCCCGGCGTGCCCCGCCACGCCACCCATGGCGTAGGCGTTCTCGTCGTGGACGCGGCCGTGGATCAGTCCGCGGTTGACCTTGGCCCAGGGCTTGCGCTGGTCCTCGGTTGCGGCGATACGGGAACGCCAGGAGCGGGGCGGGTTGAAGCGGGTGCGGTCCATACCGAGCGGCGTGGTGATGCCTTCGCGTACGAGCACGTCCAGCCGCTGCTCCGTCGCGTGCCGCAGCACGCTTTCGAGCAGCAGCAGGTTGAGGTCGGAGTAGAGGTACGTGGAGCCCGGCTCGGTCAGCGGCTTCTCGGCCCACAGCAGGGCGAGGTGCTCGGCGGTGTTGTACTCGTAGAACGGCAGTTCGGCGCGCAGCCCAGAGGTATGGGTGAGCAGGTGGCGGACGGTGATGCCGTGGTCGGTGACCAGTCCTGCGCGCGGGTCGGCGTGGTCGACGAGGGGCGCGTCGAGATCGAGCGCTCCGCGCTCGACCTGCTGGAGAGCGGCGACCGCGGTGAACAGCTTGGTGAGCGAGGCCAGGTCGAAGACGGTGTCAGCGCGCGTCGGCAGCCACTTCTCGCGCGGCAGCTCGACCGGCAGCCCCGCCTCCGGGTCCCACGCGGCGTACCGCAGCGCCCACCCGGTGGCGTGCTCCAGCGCGATGTACGGGCCGCGGCCGGCCAGCGCGACAGCACCGGCGCACCAGCCCGCGCCGGGCAGTGCGTCGGTCTCGTCGGCCAGCGCGGCAAGCTGGTCGCTGTCGAGCCCGGCCTTCTTCCGGAAGCGGCGCCGCGCCTCGGCACCGTCCAGCGAGGCCACGCTCCTCAGTCGCGTACGCGCCATGGACGGCAGAGTCCCACGAAGGCGAGCGCGGCGAGGGCCACCGCGCTGAGCTGGACGAGCGCCATGGGTACGGCGGTCCGCTCGCCCGCGACACCGACCAGCGGGGAGGCGACGGCACCGGTCAGGAACTGCGAGGTGCCCAGCAGCGCCGAGGCCGAGCCGGCCGCGTGCGGGGTCCGCAGCAGAGCCTGGGAGTTGGCGTTCGGCATGATCAGCCCCATGCCGGACATCATGACGCACAGCCCGGTGGCCAGCGGCACCAGCCCGACATGTCCGAAGACGCCGCTGGTCATCAGCAGCAGCGCCACGGTGGCGGCGCCGGCCATGCACAGCCCGAAGGCCAGGACCCGGTCCAGCGCGACGCGGCCGACCAGGATCTTCCCGTTGAACTGGCCGAAGGCGACCAGCCCGATCGAGTTGACCATGAACAGCAGGCTGAAGGTCTGCGGCGAGGCGCCGTAGATCTCCTGGACGACGAACGGCGAGGCCGCGACGTAGGAGAAGAGCGCGGCGAACGCGAAGCACGCGGTGAGCAGATAGCCGGCGAAGACGCGGTCGGCGAGCAGTCCGCGCATGGTGCGCAGCGCGTCGGGCAGCCCGCCGCGGTGCCGGCGCTCGGGCGGCAGCGTCTCGGGCAGCTTGCGCAGAACGACAAGGGTGAGCAGCAGGCCGATCCCGGCGAGGACGCAGAAGACGCCCCGCCAGTCGGTGAAGCGCAGCACCTGGCCGCCGAGGACCGGCGCGAGGATCGGCGCGACGCCGGAGACCAGCATGAGGGTGGAGAAGAACCGCGCCATGGCCAGCCCGTCGTACATGTCGCGGACGACGGCACGGGCTATCACGATGCCGGCGGCGCCCGCGAGGCCCTGGGCGAGCCGGAAGACGGTGAGGGTGGCGGCGGTGGGCGCCAGCGCGCAGGCGACGCCGGCGACGATGTAGCAGCCCATGCCGATCAGCAGCGGCCGGCGCCTTCCGAAACGGTCGCTCATCGGTCCGGCGACGAGCTGCCCGACGGCCAGCCCGATCAGGCAAGCCGTGAGGGTGAGCTGGGCGCTGGCGGCGGGAACGTGGAGCGCTTCGCTGACCTCCGGAAGTGCCGGGAGGTACATGTCGATGGAGAGGGGCGGGAGCGCCGTCAGCCCGCCGAGGATGAGGGTGAGCAGCAGCCCCGCGCGGCGCCGCGGCGTCATGGGCGCCTCTCCCGGCCGGGGGCTGCGGGAGGGTGCGGGGGCGGTGGTTTCCGCGGCGGGCTGCGCGGCGGGTTCCGGATGCTGCGCGGGGTCGGCGGGCAGTGCGGCCGGTTGCTGGGGGCCGGGCTTGGTCATGCACCTCTCCAGGAGATTGTCACGGGCCCGAACATTCTCCCAGTAATTCCGGGAATGGCCCACACGTTTGTTGCCCGATCGGCCGTCCGGGATGGCATTCCGCCCTCCGGCGACGACAGTTCCCGGCCACCGGAAGCCGCACGTACGCTGCGCTCATGACGCAGCAGTACGACGAGGCACACGGGCAGTCCACCGGTACGGCGGATCCTGCCGGTCCGTCCGGCACGGCCGGTTCGGCGCCCGGTACGCAAGAGGCGCGGGCCGCGGACGGAACGGCAGCGGGGGCCCGGGTCCCCGGTACCGCCGTGGTGACCGGTGCGGGCTCCGGCATCGGCCGCGCCGTCGCCCTCACCCTCGCCGACGCGGGCTGGACGGTGGTCCTTGCTGGCCGCCGCCCGGAGACGCTGGAGCAGACCGCGCAGCTTGCCGGGGGCGCCGCCACCCGGTGCGTACCCACGGATGTCACGGAACCGGCCGCGGTCACGGCGCTGTTCGACGCCGTACGCGAGCAGGAGGGCCGCCTCGACCTGCTGTTCAACAACGCGGGCACGTTCGGTCCTGCGGTACCGCTGGAGGAGCTCTCCTTCGAGGAGTGGCGCGGCGTCGTGGACGTCAATCTGCACGGCGCCTTCCTCTGCGCCCAGGCCGCCTTCCGGCTGATGCGCCATCAGCAGCCGCGGGGCGGCCGCATCATCAACAACGGCTCCATCTCGGCGCACACCCCGCGGCCCGGCTCGATCGCCTACACCGCGACCAAGCATGCGATGACGGGTCTGACCAAGTCCCTCTCGCTGGACGGCCGCCCGTACGACATCGCCTGCGGCCAGATCGACATCGGCAACGCCGCCACCGAGATGACAGCGGCCATGTCCCAGGGCGTCTCCCAGGCGAACGGCAGCCGCGCCCCGGAGCCGACGATGAACGCCGAGGACGTGGCCCGTACGGTGCTGCACATGGCGTCCCTGCCGCTGGAGGCCAACGTCCAGTTCGCGACGGTGCTGGCGACGAAGATGCCGTACATCGGGCGGGGCTGAGCGCCGCCGCCGAGCAGACCACCGCGCACCGACAGCGAACGGAGCCCACACGGTGACCGAGCCAGCACGTCCGCCGCTCTCTCAGGCGCCCGCCGCCGACTTCGCCTCGTACGCCGACTTCGCCTCGTACCAGAGCGAGATCTATCTGCACGGCCTGGAAGACCGCGTCCCGCCCTTCACCACCGACGCCACCCGCCTCGGCGCCTCGGCCCGCGCCTTTCTCGACGCGGGCGCCTTCGGCTACGTCGCCGGTGCGGCGGGCTCCGGCGCCACGCACCGCGCCAACCGCGAGGCGTTCGACCGGTACCGTCTGATCCCGCGGATGCTCACCGATGCCACCCACCGCGACCTGCGGAGGACCGTGCTGGGCACCCCGATGCCCGCACCGGTCGTCCTCGCGCCCATCGGCGTCCAGTCGATCGTGCACCCGGACGGCGAGCCGGCAACGGCCCGCGCCGCGGCCTCGCTCGGTCTGACGACGACCCTGTCCACGGCCTCGTCCCACACCCTGGAACAGGTCGCGGAGGCGGGCGGCGAGGGCGCCCCGCGCTGGTTCCAGCTGTACTGGCCGAACGACGACGAGGTGTGCGTCAGCATCCTCGAGCGGGCGCGCCGCGCGGGCTACAGCACGCTCGTCGTCACCCTCGACACCTGGACCCTGGCCTGGCGCCCGCAGGACCTGGACCAGGCGTATCTGCCGTTCATCCGCGGCGTCGGCACCGCGATCCCGTTCTCCGACCCGGCCTTCCGCGCGGGCCTTGAGCGGCCACCGGAGGAGGACCTGGGCGCGGCGGTGCTGCGCTGGGTGCCGATGTTCACCGGGACCGACAAGTCCTGGGACCGGCTGCCGTTCCTGCGCCGGCACTGGGACGGGCCCATCGCCCTGAAGGGCATCCAGCACCCGGATGACGCCCGCCGCGCCGCCGACGCCGGCATGGACGGGATCGTGGTCTCCAACCACGGTGGCCGCCAGGTCGACGGCGCGATGGCATCGCTCGACGCTCTGCCCGGAGTCGTCCGGGCCGTCGAAGGCACGGAGCTGGAGGTGCTGTTCGACTCGGGCGTCCGCACCGGCTCCGACGCCCTCAAGGCCCTCGCCCTCGGCGCCCGCGCTGTGCTGCTCGGCCGCCCCTTCGCCTATGGGCTGGCGCACGCCGGCGAGGAGGGCGTACGCCATGTCCTGCGCTCCCTCCTGGCCGACCTCGACCTCACCCTGGGCCTGACAGGGCACCGCACACCGGACGAGCTGTCCCCGGACGACCTGTGGCAGCGCTGAGCTGACGGCCGGGTGCCCGGCGGCCGGGGCCGGTCGCAGGGCGCCCGGCGGGTACGATGGCCGCACGGCGGACGAGCCGGCCGGGCGGTCGCGTCGAGGGGGCTTTCGCACTCTCGCCGAGGAACGTCCGGGCTCCACAGGGCAGGATGGTGGGTAACGCCCACCCGGGGTGACCCGCGGGAAAGTGCCACAGAAAGCAGACCGCCGGGGCTGTGCTCTTGAAAGAGGGCGGGCCTCGGTAAGGGTGAAACGGTGGTGTAAGAGACCACCAGCGCCCAGGGTGACCTGGGCGGCTCGGTAAACCCCATCCGGAGCAAGGTCAAGAGGGGCCGCGGTCGCGGCCCTGCGCGGACGACCGAGGGCGGCCCGCCCGAGTCCGCGGGTAGACCGCAGGAGGCCGGTGGCAACACCGGCCCTAGATGGATGACCGCCACCCCGGCAGCCGCAAGGCACCGGGTGACAGAACCCGGCGTACAGGCCGACTCGTCCGCCCTTCGGCTCTTACCGCCTCCCGCTCGCCGGGCGCCTCGCGGCTCAGTCGTCGTCGAGGTCGACGCGGATCGTGAGGAGTTGCGTTCCCACCGCGCGGACCACGGTGCTGTTGCCGCGGGGGAGGGTGGCGAGGCGGGCGATCGGGTCGTCGTCGTGGAGAAGGTGGGCCGTGCCGGTGTGCCAGCGACCGGAGAGACGGACGCGGACCCGCGGGTCGGCCTGAATGTTGCGGACGTACTGAGACCTGGTGCCGTACTCGGACACCAGCCAGAAGTGCTGCCCCTCGCGGCGCCCGCCGACCGGGGTGCGGCGGGGCTGCCCGGAGACGCGGCCCGTGGTCTCCAGGAGGATCTGGCCCGGCAGCCGGCGGGTGAGCGGGTTGACCACCCGGCGCTGGAGCGCCGTGACGGCTCGGAACTTCCGTCCGCCCTCATGGCCGGCGTCGCCTGTCATCCCGTTCCTCCGTTCGCTGAGCGGCCCCGCCGCGCTGTCGGCGGGGCCTTCCGTCCACACGCAGCCAGCATGATGGTTACGGATGACCAGAGTCTGGCACCAGGCACTGACAGCGGCCGCCGCCCGCCGGGCCGGGGCCGAAGGTCACCGGGGCGCCGGGCGCTCCGTGAGGTGGAACAGCTCCGCCCACTGCGCCGCCGTCAGCGACTTGGGCAGTGCGCCCGGCCGGATGCCTTGGCCGCGCAGCCAGTCCACGACCCGGCCCCGGGAGGGTCGGGCGCCACGTCCGCGGCCACGTTGTCGCTCGCGTACGGCCAGCGGGACGATCTCGGCCAGGCCGCGGCCGGGGCCGGTGAAGACACGGTGGACGAAGTCCTGGTAGCGGTGCCGCTCATGGGCCTCCAGCAGCGGCTCGGCGCGGCGGGTGAGCGTCATGAGTCCGCCGTCCACCCCGGGCCGCGGCCGGAAGGCCGTCGCCGGTACGCGCTGGACGAGCCGGAAGTCGTACCAGGGCCACCACTGCGCCGTCATCATCGTCGCGCCGCCCACACCGGCCCGGCGCCGGGCGACCTCCCACTGGACGAGGAGCACCGCCTCGGTCCAGCCGGGTGCGTGCAGGATGCGGCGGAGCATGGCGGTGGTGCGGTGGAACGGAAGGTTGCCGACGAGGATGTGCGGAGCCCGTGGCGCCTTCCAGCGCAGGAAGTCGGCGTGCAGGACGGTGGTCGAGGCCGCCGTACGCCGCCGGAGACGGTCGGCCGTACGGGCGTCGGCCTCCAGAACGGTCAGCGGCCGGCCGAGTCGTTGCAGCGGGAGCGTCAGTGCGCCGTCGCCACCGCCGATCTCGGTGACCGGGCCCTCGGTGCGCGCGACGAGGGAGACGAAGGTGCTGATCGTCGCCGGGTCGGTGAGGAAGTTCTGGCCGAGCTCGTGACGGCCTTCGTGCAGGCGGGTCCGGTGATGACGGGATTCGTGGTGGTGGGTTTCGTGGTGATGGGCTTCGTGGTGTCGGGTTTCGTGGTGTCGGGTGCTGTGCCTGGGCAACGGGTTCTCCGCGGCTTCGTGGGGAAGCCGGGCAGCACGACGGGCCGCCCGGCGCTGACGCGCTGAAGCGGCGGGGTCCTCCCGAATGCATCGGAGAGTGGTCCGCCGCTAGGGGCGGCGGATCCGCGTGATGGCGCAGCACGCGGCGCAGGAACAGGCCGCGCAGGCGCAGGAACAGGCCGACATGGGGCGCACAGTAGGCGCTGTATGCGAGGGCGCCAACCGGATTTCAGGGGCTTCGGCACCGTGGGGCCATGAGGGCTGTCGCCACGTCGGGGCCGGCACACAGGATCGGGGCCTCGGCACACAGGAAGGGCGCGGCTCCCACGTAGGCCGCGCCCTTCGGCTGTTTGCGGCTGCCTGGGGCAGCCGGAGGTCACATTCCGGGCATGTGCCCGAGGCCCATCGGCCGCATGTTGTCCTGCATGCCGCCCATCGGGCCCATCCCGTTCATCCGGCCCTGGTCGGCAATCGGTCCCTGCTGCTGCGGCATGGTCTCCTGCTGACCCTGGTGCTGCTGCGGCGCGGCCTCCTGCTGGCCCTGACCCTGCTGCTGCGGCGCGGCCTCCTGCTCGCCCTGACCCTGCTGCTGCGGCGCGGCCTCCTGCTCGCCCTGACCCTGCTGCTGCGGCGCGGCCTCCTGCTCGCCCTGGTGCTGCTGCGGCGCGACCTCTTGCTGACCCTCGTGCTGCTGCTGCGGCATGGCCTCCTGCTGGCCCTGGCCCTGCTGCGGCGGCGTGGCCTCCTGCTGGCCCGCGGGGGGCTGGGCGCCCTGGTCCGCCGCAGGGTCCATGGCGCCCTGGTTCTCCTTGGACTGCTGCTGCTCCTGGGGCTCCGGAGCCTGCTGCGGCTGAGCCGTGCCGTGCTGGTCACGGCCCTGCTGGTGTTCGGGGCACGCGACCGCGGGACCCGCGGCGGCGAGGATGGCGGTGGCGGTCAGTGCGACGGCTCCGAAGGCTGTGCGCTTGAGCATGGGGGGTGCCTTTCTCGTGTTGCCCCGGTGGGCCTGGTGGACCACCGAACAGGAGCGGGCTGCCCCGGTCGCGTACCGGTCATTCGGAACATATCCGCACTTCACTCGATGGTCCGTCACCCAGACGGAACCCCTGACCCTCCCGTACCACCCTCCACAGGTGCGGACCGTTGGCCACAGTTGCACGCTGGAGTTATGACCCCACCCATCGTCGTGCACCCTCCGTCCGGCACCAGCGGACGGAAAGTGACCGCTCATACCGAAAGCCTCGGGTACGCACACCGGCCCGAGGACGTCGTCGAGTTCCTGCGCCGCGCCGGTCTCGATCCTGCCGACATCCAGCTGGACGATCCCAACCTCATCGAGTGGCGCGGCGGTGGCCCCGACGTGTGGGGGTGAGCCCCGGCACGCCGGGGCCAGACGTACGGAACAAGAGGCAGGTGTGTGGCTCTTTCGGGCGCGGGAGTACCGTCAGGTGTGCCCCCGGGCCGCGAAGTGAGGAGCTTGATCACACCATGCCGCCAACGCCGACTCCCCTGCCGATGCCGTCCCCCGTACCGTCGGGACGGGGCCGGCAGGACCAGCGGGACCCCCGGGAAGGGGCCGACCGGACCGCACTGGTCGAGGACCTGATGGAGCGCTTTCCGCACATCCCGCGCGAGGCCGTGTTGAAGGAGGACCTGCTCCGGGGTGGGATGGCCTTCGACGACTCGGCACTCAGCGACACCGCCGACAAGGCGACGGGCGAGATCAAGCCGAAGTCGTACTTCATCTTCTCCTTCGACCACCGCACCCTCCCCGAGCTGGGCGAGGCCGCACTGCGGCGGCCACCGGAGGAGATCGTCCTGACGGGCGGCCCGTACGACCTGAGCCGCACCGTCGTCTCCGTACGGGTGAACCCGGGTTCGCCGTACCGCGTCCGGGCGGGCGAGGACGGCGCCCTCGGCCTCTATCTGGACGGGCGGCGGATCGCCGACGTCGGTCTGCCGCCGATGCCGGACTACTACCGGCACACGCTCGCCAACGGGAAGTCCGTGATGGAGGTGGCGCCCACCATCCAGTGGGGCTACCTGATCTATCTCACGGTCTTCCGGGTGTGCCAGTACTTCGGCGCCAAGGAGGAGTGCCAGTACTGCGACATCAACCACAACTGGCGCCAGCACAAGGCCGCCGGGCGCCCGTACACCGGGGTGAAGCCGGTCGAGGAGGTCCTGGAGGCGCTCCAGATCATCTCCGACCACGACACCCTCGGCGCCTCCCACGCGTACACACTCACCGGTGGCTCGATCACCTCGCAGGTGCAGGGCAAGGACGAGGCGGACTTCTACGGGCAGTACGCCAAGGCCATCGAGGAGCGCTTCCCCGGCCGCTGGACCGGCAAGGTCGTGGCGCAGGCGCTGCCCAAGGAGGACGTCCAGCGCTTCCACGACTACGGCATCCGCATCTACCACCCCAACTTCGAGGTGTGGGACAAGCGGCTGTTCGAGCTGTACTGCCCCGGCAAGGAGCGCTACGTCGGCCGCGAGGAGTGGCACCGCCGGATCCTGGACTCGGCGGAGATCTTCGGGCCGCGGAACGTGATCCCGAACTTCGTCGCCGGGGTGGAGATGGCCTCCCCGTTCGGCTTCGGCTCGGTGGACGAGGCCATCGCCTCCACCACCGAGGGCCTGGACTTCTTCATGTCCCACGGCATCACCCCGCGCTTCACCACCTGGTGCCCGGAGCCGACGACGCCGCTGGGCAAGTCGAATCCGCAGGGCGCCCCGCTGGAGTACCACATCCGGCTGCTGGACGCCTACCGCGCGGCCATGCAGCGGCACGGGCTGTCCTCGCCGCCCGGATACGGCCCGGCGGGCGCGGGCCGCGCGGTCTTCTCCGTCAGCTCCTTCATGGACACGCTGCCGGCGGAAGAAGGCGCGCCGGTCGCATGAACCGGGCGGTTCGCCGCCGATGAGTTCTCCTGAGGGCTCCGGTCTCTTCAAACGGGAGGGACCGGAGCCCTTCCGTGCGAGGAACTACGGGGAACAAGGAGGCGAGGACCATGGCGAAGCTGACACTGACCACCTTCCTCACGCTGGACGGTGTGATGCAGGCACCCGGCGGCCCCGAGGAGGATCCGCGCGACGGCTTCGACCTCGGCGGCTGGGTGGTGCCCTACGCCGACCAGGCCATGGGGGATCACGTCAGTACGTGGTTCGAGCGCGCGGGCGCCTTTCTGCTGGGGCGGCGCACCTACGAGATCTTCGCGGCGTACTGGCCGCAGGTCAGCGACGAGGAGGACCCGGTCATCGCCCGCCGGCTGAACTCGCTGCCCAAGTACGTCGCCTCGACCACGCTGGAGCACGCCGACTGGCAGGGCAGCACGGTGCTCGGCGGCGACGTGGTGGACGCCGTACGCGAGCTGAAGCAGCAGCCGGGCGACGAGTTGCAGATCCACGGCAGCGGCGTGCTGGCCCAGTCGTTGATGGCGCACGATCTGATCGACGAGTACCGGCTGCTGGTCTATCCGGTGATCCTGGGCAAGGGACACCGGCTCTTCCCGGAGGGCGCCGTGCCCACAGCGCTCCGGCTGGAGGCCACCGACGCGCTCCCCTCGGGTGTCACGATGCAGACCTACACCCCGGCCGGGCGGCCGACGTTCGGGTCGTTCTGAGACGTTCGGTTCGTTCGGAAGAGCCGGTCGCTCAACGCCCGGTGGCGCCGTCGGTCTGTTCGCGGAGGATGTCGGCGTGGCCCGCGTGCCGCCCCGTCTCCTCGATCATGTGGACGAGGACCCAGCGCATCGTGGGCGGGTCCGTCTCGCGCATGGAGCGTACGCCGGGGCGGCCGAGGTCGTCGCAGCCGGCGATGATCTCGTCCGACTCGCGGATCGCCTCCTGGTACGCGGCGATCAGCGAGGCGCCGGTCTCGCCCGACGCGGGCGGCTCGTCGTCGTCCAGCCGCTCGTCGCGTCCGGCGTACACATAGCTGAACCAGTTGCGCTCCACCCGGGTCAGATGCCTGACCAGGCCCAGCAGGCTGGTGCCGGAGGGGACGCCGGGGGCGAGGCCCACTTCGTCCGTGAGCCCGGCCGCCTTGGCGATCACCGCCTCCCGCAGATAGCCCAGGAACGCCGTCAGGGTCTCCTTCTCGCCGCCCGCCACATCGGGGGGCCGTACATCGCCGCGTGCAGAAAATCCGGTCACATCAGTCATGCCGCCGACTGTAACCAGAATTGGCTGGCGGGGCTGCGGTGCTGCTGGTTGGCTTCCGGGGTGACCGTCACCCCGGAAGTCCCTGTGCCGCTAGGCGAAGTCGGTTGTCTCCAGCGTCATGGAGAAGGGTGCGGGGATCTCGATCTCCTTGCCGAACGGCATGGTGACGACCTGTTGGTAGTCGTCGTTGTCGGGTTCGCTGAAGAGGGTCACCGACCCGCGTTGCCTGTCGACGAGCAGGTAGAGCGGGATGCCTCCCCGCGCGTAGGTTCGGCGCTTGACGTCCCGGTCGCGGTCGGGGCGGGTCGACGTCACCTCGGCCACCATCGACACCCCGTCGCAGGGCATCCAGTTCCCAGTTCCCCGATAAAGACGCCGCTGAAGCGGAGCCCACGTTCCGTCCGGAATGACATGGATATCCGGACCTCCGCTCGGCGAGGGCACTGTGAGCCCTCTCGTTCCAGCGAATTGCATGCGTGTCTGCGATTTCGCGCCCACTTGGTCAACCAGCAGACCGATGTAGTCCTCGTGGTCCCCGTCCGGCGGCGGCGTCACAACGATCTCCCCCTCAACGAGCTCTGCCCGGTAGCCCCTAGGCGTATCCAGTGCCAGGAAGCTCTCCAGCAGTTGCTCTTCCTGAGAGAGCGGCTCGTGTGCCATGGCTGTCATGTCACACCCTTTCCTTGGTCGCCATCAGTTTCGGCTGCCGCACGCGTCGGCGCCGGGGGACGGGTTGCCCATCACTCGATCGTGGCACACAAAGTGCAACGAGGCCGCCCACCGCACGGAACCGCCTTACCCGCAGATCCGTCCCCTCCCACGACGGAGTCGATCTTCGTCGACGACCAGTGGGACCAGCGGCACAGCAGGGGGCGGCGACCGGAATGGCAAGGACAGGGGCGGGGACGACACGGCGTGGGCTGTTGCGGGGCGGGGTTGCCGCCGGGATCGCGGCGGCGGCCGGGGGGACGTGGATGACGGGGAGCAGGGCTTTCGCGGGGGACGGCACGAACGCGGCGTGGGCGGCGCTGGGCAAGGGGCTGGACGGAACGCTGCTGCGGCCCGGGGACCGGGACTTCACGGCGGCCCGCAAGCTGTTCAACCCGCGGTTCGACGCGGTGCGCCCCGCCGCGGTGGCGTACTGCGCGGGACCCGGTGACATCGCCGAGTGCCTGTCCTTCGCGCGCCGCCACGAGATACCGGTGGCCGTGCGCAGCGGGGGACACTCGTACGCGGGCTGGTCCAGCGGCAAGGGGCGGCTCACCATCGACGTGCAGAAGATGGCGGCGGTCAAGGCGTCCGGGCGCAGTGCCACGGTGGGCGCGGGGGCCAAACTCATCGACGTCTACGCCGGGTTGGCGGCGCACAAGCGGACCATACCGGCGGGCTCCTGCCCCACCGTCGGGGTCTCGGGTCTCACGCTGGGCGGCGGGATCGGCGTCGTCGCCCGGGCCTACGGGCTGACCTGCGACAGCCTGACCGGCGCCACGATCGTCACCGCCGACGGCAAGCTGCGCAAGGTGACCGAGGAGAGCGACGGGGAACTCTTCTGGGCGCTGCGCGGCGGGGGCGGTGGCAATTTCGGCGTCGTCACCTCCCTGGACTTCCAGACCCATGTGGCGCCCACCTGCCAGACGTTCTTCCTCTCCTGGCCCTGGTCGCGGGCTGCGGCCGTGCTGCGCGAGTGGCAGCGGTGGGCGCCGGTGGCGCCCGAGGAGATCTGGGCGAACCTCCATCTGTCGGCGCCGGCCGGTGGCCGTCCCGGCAGTGTGCGGGTCGGCGGGCTGTCGCTGGGGGCGCGCCGGGAACTGGAGAACCAGCTCGACCGGCTGGCGGGCCGCAGCGGTACGCCGGCGTCGGACGTTTCACTGCGGCGGCACTCGTATCTGGACGCGATGAAGGTGATGGGCGGGGTCTCCGGCTGGACGCTCGCCCAGGCGCACCAGCGGGGCACGCTGCCGGGCCGTACGAAGCGGGGGAAGGCCGCCCGCGAGTCGTACGCCGCCCGCTCCGACTTCTATACCCGCTCCCTGCCGCCCGCCGGGATACGGGCTCTGCTGGAGAGGGTCGAGCGGCTGTCCGGGCTGCGGGGCGGCGGCGCCGGAAGTGTCGCGTTCGACGCGCTGGGCGGCGCTGCGAACCGGCCCCGGCCGGATGCGACGGCGTTCGTGCACCGGGACGCGCGCTTCCTGGCGCAGTACATCATCTCCTGGCCGGACGCCGCCGGCCCGGAGACGGTGGCGGGGCACCGCGGCTGGCTGGATGCCACCCATACGGCGATGCGCCGGTGGGCCAGCGGCTTCGCCTACCAGAACTACCCCGACCCCGCGCTGCGCGACTGGCGGCACGCCTACTACGGCAGCAACGCCGAGCGGCTGGCCAAGGTCAAGACGGTGTACGACCCGGACCGGGTCTTCAGCTTTCCGCACGCCGTGTGAGTGCCCCACGGCGGCGTCGAGGCGGCGGACCCGTACGCTGGCCAGCGCACCGTCGCCGCGATGTACCAAGGAGAAGTACCGTGCTCGTGCTGTTGCCGCCGTCCGAGGGGAAGGCCGAGGGCGGCAAGGGCCGTCCGGTGGACCTGGAAGCGCTCTCGCTGCCGGGCCTGACACAGGCGCGGGAGACGGTGCTGGACGAGCTGGTGGCGCTCTGCGGCGCGGACGAGGAGAAGGCGCGCGAGGTGCTGGGGCTCAGCGAGGGGCTGCGCGGCGAGGTCGAAAAGAACGCGCAGCTGCGGACCGCGCCGACGCGGCCCGCGGGCGAGATCTACACCGGGGTGCTCTACGACGCGCTGGGCCTGGCCACCCTCGATCCGGCCGCCAAACGGCGCGCCGGCCGTTCCCTGCTGGTGTTCTCGGCGCTGTGGGGCGCGGTCGGGATCAAGGACCGGATCCCCTCCTACCGGCTCTCGGGCGGCGTGAAGCTGCCGGGCACCGGAGCGCTGGGCCGCTTCTGGCGCGGCCCGCTGGAGTCGGTGCTGCCCGAGGCGGCGGGCGGCGGCCTGGTGCTGGACCTGCGCTCGTCGGCGTACGCGAACATGTGGAAGCCCAAGGGCGAGCAGGCCCGGCGCACCGCCACCGTGCGGGTGTTGCAGTCCCGGCTGGTGGACGGGGTGGAGAAGCGGTCGGTCGTCAGCCACTTCAACAAGGCGACCAAGGGCCGCCTCGTACGGGCGCTGCTGGAGGCGGGTGCGGCGCCGAAGACCCCGGCTCAGCTGGCCAGGACGCTGCGGGAGCTGGGTTATGTCGTGGAGGGTGACGACGAGCCGGCGGCCACGGCGCTGGACGTGGTGGTGACGGAGCTGTAGCGCTATTGCGCAGGGTGCAACGCCTGTTGCGTGCTGTGTGGCTCGCGGGCACGATACGGGCATGACTCCCGTGCCCCCTCCCGCGCCCTCCGTGCTCGACCTCGCCCCTGTCATCCCGGTCGTCGTGCTGGAGGACGCGGCGGACGCCGTACCGCTCGCCCGGGCGCTGGTCGCGGGCGGGCTGCCCGCGATCGAGGTGACGCTGCGCACCGAAGCCGCGCCGGAGGCGATCCGCGCCATCGCGGACGCCGTGCCCGAGGCGGTCGTCGGCGCGGGCACGGTGCTCGGCCCGGAGCACGTACGGACGGCCGTGGCTGCGGGGGCGCGTTTCCTCGTCAGCCCCGGCTGGACGGACACCCTGCTGGAGGCCATGCGTGATTCCGGGGTGCCGTTCCTGCCCGGCGTCTCGACGGCCTCGGAGGTCGTGGCGCTGCTGGAGCGCGGGATCGCGGAGATGAAGTTCTTCCCGGCGGAGGCAGCAGGCGGCACCGGCTATCTGAAGTCGCTGGCCTCGCCTCTCCCCCAGGCCCGGTTCTGCCCCACCGGCGGTGTGACGGCAGCCAACGCTGCCACCTATCTGGCGCTGCCCAACGTCGCGTGTGTCGGCGGCACCTGGATGCTGCCCGCCGATGCGCTGGCGGCCAAGGACTGGGAGCGGGTACGGGCCATTGCGGCCGAGGCGTCGGGGGTGCGCCCCGCGGGGTAGTTGCTCCCTTTCCGCCGGACTCTCGCCGTTGTGGTGCGCGCCGTTGCGGCGGGAAGAGACAGGTCTTACCGCAGGTGACCGGTGTCGTTCAGGAGGCGCAGGGAGGCGTTGCCGTCGGCGTAGTAGGCGATGGCGGACAGGGAGGCGGCGGACAGCTCCATGCGGTAGAGGGAGTCGGGCGGGGCGCCCAGGGCGAGGCGGACCAGGGTCTTGACCGGGGTCACATGGGTGACGAGCAGCACCGTGCGGCCCGGGTAGCGGGCCAGCAGCTTGTCGCGGGCCGGCGCCACCCGCCGGGCGACCTCCTCGAAGGACTCGCCGCCGCCCGTGGGCCGGGCCGCGGGAGAGGCCAGCCAGGTGGCCAGGTCCTCCGGGTAGCGCTCGCGGACCTCCGCGAAGGTGAGGCCCTCCCAGGCGCCGAAGTCGGTCTCGCGCAGCCCCTCATCGGTACGGACGCTCAGCCCGAGGCGGTCCGCGACGGTGGCGGCGGTCTCCTGGCAGCGGCGCAGCGGCGAGGAGACCACGGCCTCGACGGTGCCGCGCGCCGCAAGCGCCTCGGCGACGGCGGCGGCCTGCCGCCGCCCCACCGCGGAGAGTTCGGGGTCGGAGCCGCCGCTGCCGGAGAACCGCTTCTCCGGCGTCAGCGGCGTCTCCCCGTGCCGCAGCAGTACGAAGGTGGTGGGGGTGCCCAGGTCGGGCCCCCAGCCCACGCGGGCGGCGGGCGCCGTGGGCCCTGGGTCGGTCGCGGCGGCGGGCTCCGCATCGACGGTCCCGGTGCCCGGTGCCGCGTCCAGCTCCGCGCGGGAGGCGCCCGCGTCCCAGCGTTCGCCGCGCTTGCCGGCGTCCATCGCCTCGTTGGCGAGACGGTCCGCGTGCTTGTTCTTCTCGCGCGGGATCCACTCGTAGCTGACGGCGTCCGGCGGGAAGACGGCGGCGGCCTCCATGGCGAGCGGGCGCATGTCGGGGTGCTTGATCTTCCAGCGGCCCGACATCTGCTCGACGACGAGCTTGGAGTCCATCCGCACCAGCACCGCGGCGTGCGCGTCGAGCTCGTACGCGGCGCGCAGCCCGGCGAGCAGACCGCGGTACTCGGCGACGTTGTTGGTGGCCTTGCCGATGAACTCCGCGGTCTCGCGGAGGGTTTCACCGGAGGCGGCGTCCTTGACGACGGCGCCGTATCCGGCCGGCCCCGGGTTGCCCCGCGAGCCACCGTCCGCCTCGACGACGAAGGTGCGGCGCGCCTGGGCTCCACTCACTGCTTTTCTCCGTTCGCTCCCCCAGCCTTCGGCCGGGGGTACGCCCAGCTCACAGTCCGGACTCCGGTGTGCGCACCAGGATGCGGCGGCAGTTCTCGCAGCGGACCACGGTGTCGGCGGGCGCCTCCCGCACCTCGTTGAGCTCGGTGATGTTCAGCTCCAGGCGGCAGCCCTCGCAGCGCCGCTGGTAGAGCTTGGCGGCGCCGACGCCGCCCTCGCGCGCACGGATCTTGTCGTACAGCTTGAGCAGCTCGTCGGGGACGGCACCGGCGATGGTCTCCCGCTCCTTGCGGACGCTGCCCAGCTCGGCCTCGATCTCGGCCAGCGCGGCGTCCCGGCGCGCGGTGGCGTCCTGGACCTTGGTGCTGACGGACTCGACGCGCTCGCCCAGTTCGGCGGCGCGCTCCGCGGCGGACTCGCGGCGCTCCATGACCTCCAGTACGACATCCTCCAGGTCGCTCTGGCGCTTGGCGAGGGAGGCGATCTCGCTCTGCAGGTTCGCCAGGTCCTTGGGGTTGGTGACGGCGCCGGAGTCCAGGCGCTGCTGGTCGCGGGCTGCGCGCTGGCGGACCTGGTCGACGTCCGCTTCCGCCTTGGTCTGCTCGCGCGCTGTGTCGCTCTCCTCGGTCTGCGCGGCCACGAGCAGGTCGCGGAGCTGAGCGAGGTCGGCGTCCAGCCGCTGGATCTCCTCGTGCTCGGGCAGGGTGTTGCGCTTGTGCGCGAGCTGCGTCAGGCGCGTGTCGAGTGCCTGGACGTCGAGCAGGCGGATCTGATCGGCGGGCGCGGCGTTCAGTTGGGGGCTCCCGGGGTGAGGTCGTTGTCGGTCAGTGCGGTCTGCTGGGCCGTGTCCTGCTGCGCCAGCGGGGAAGCTTGCGGCAGCGAGGGGGCGTGCGCGGTCCACGGGTCGGTGACGGTACGCGAGACCTCGGTGCGCAGGTCCCAGCCCTCCCGTTCGGCGACGGCGTCGAGCTGGGCCGCCGCCTGCTCGCACCAGGGCCATTCGGTGGCGAAGTGTGCGGCGTCCAGGAGGGCGAGCGGGGAGTGCTCGCGGGCCTCGGAGGCGGGGTGGTGGCGCAGGTCGGCGGTGAGGTAGGCGTCGACGCCCGCGTCCCGTACGACGTCGAAGAGGCTGTCGCCCGAGCCGCCGCACACGGCGACCGTGCGTACCGTCATGGCCGGGTCGCCCGCCGCGCGGATGCCCTGTGCGGTGACGGGCAGCGAGGCGGCGGCCTGTTCGACCAAGTCGCCGAGCGGCAGCGGACGCTCCAGCTCGCAGATCCGGCCCAGGCCGCGGCGCCCGCTCGGGTCGGTGGCATCGGGCACCAGGGGGCGCAGCACCCGCAGCCCGAGGGCTCCGGCGAGCGCGTCGGAGACACCGGGGTCGGCGGTGTCGGCGTTGGTGTGGGCGACGTGCAGGGCGACCCCGTGCTTGATCAGGGTGTGGACGACGCGGCCCTTGAAAGTGTCGGCGGCGACCGTGGTGGTGCCGCGCAGATAGAGCGGATGGTGGGTGACCAGGAGCTCGGCGCCCTTGCTGACGGCTTCGTCGGCGACCTGCTGCACCGGGTCGACGGCGAACAGGACCCGGCTGACGCGCGCCTGCGGGTCGGTCGGGTCACCGCAGACCGTGCCGACGGCGTCCCACTGCTCGGCGCGGTCGCGCGGCCACAGGGTGTCGAGCGCTGCGATGACTTCGGAGAGTGTGGGCTGTGCTGGCACGGGGGCAAGGCTACCTGTCCACGGCCGCGGCGCTCCCGGCCCGGTCGGCGCCCGCCGGGGCCTACGGCGCCGGGCCCCCGAGGCCGCCAGCACACTTCTCGGCGCCCCCGCAGGCGAACGCCGTATTCGGTCACCCGTACGCGTGAAGCGGTTCAACTCTCGTGGTTCGACTGTGAATACGACGCCTAGCTTCATCACCGGAGGTGATCGAGGCATGACTGCGAGTGTCGCCAGGGTCATGAACGAGAGCTTCACGGTCGCGGCGGACGGCTCGTACGCCGCCAGGCTCACCACGCAGGCCGGCACGGAGCTCTGGTACCCGGAGCGCTGGACGCTCGGCGGCCCGGAGCCGTACGCGGTACCACTGCCCGTGGAGCAGCCCGAGGACGCCGACAGCGGTGTGCTGCCGCTCGCCGACGGGCGGGTGCTGATCGCCCGCCGGGCGCAGGGACGTTACTCCCTGGCGCTGCTCTACCCCTCGGGCCCGGAGACCGGCGAGCGGCGGCTGGGCTCCGTGGAGACGGACGAGTTGCGGCTGCTGCCCCCGGCGCCCTGCGGTATGCGCGCCTTCGCCCTGGCCCGCGAGCGGGACGGCCGCAGCACCGGCGTCTGGCTGGTGACCGACGGCTCCTCCCGTCCGCCCGTGCGGGTCGCACAGCTGAGCGGCCGGTGCTCGGGCGGCGCCTGGCTGGACCGGGAGGGACGGCTGCTCGCCCTCGACACCGCGGGCCCGGACGGTGAGGGGCCCACCAAGACGGTCGCGGTGGACCTCGGAGCGGGCGGCGAGGTCTCACCGCTGCTGGAGATCGCCGAGGACAGCGACGACCGGCTGCTGCTGGCCGACCGGGACAGCGGCCTGCTGCTCGTCCGCTCGAACGCGCCGGGCGAGGAGCGGCTGGGCTGGGGCGTGCTGGGCAGCCACCGCCCGGTCCGGTTCCCCGAGGCGCTGCACCCCAAGGACACCCGGCTGACGCCGATCGCCGTACAGCCGGGGCAGACACTGCTGCCCGAGCGGTGCGGCGTGGCGCTGCGCGTGGACGCCGCGCTCAGGGTGCCCCCTGGCGCTCCAGGGCCCGGCGGAGGCGCCTGGCTCGCCGTATGGCGGCCGGGGATGCGGGAGTTGCGGCATGTCGCGAGCCCGCCGGGATGGCTGACGGGGCACGGGATGTGGACGTCCGAGGGCGATCTGTGCGTTCCCTACTCGACGGCGCACAACCCGTGCGGGCTGGCGCGGATGCGGAGTCCGCTGCCGGAGGGGGAGGACATGTCGGGGCCGGGGCCGGTCTCGCGTTCGGGGCCGGTGCGCGGGTCCGCGCCCGGGGCCGTGTCTGGGCCCGGGCCTGCGTCTGTGGGGAGGGGGGCGGCTGTTGCCGCACCTTCGAGTCCGTCGCCGGGGACGCCGCCCAGGCCGGTCGAACCGGCGGAAGCATCGGCTCCGACCAGCAGTGACGTCACGGCTCTACAACATCACGATCACGGAGTGCCGCCCTCCGGACTGTTGGGTTCCATGGTGCGCAGAAGGGTTTCCGCAGGCAGTGAAGGGTCGTTGGGGACCGCGGGCGAAACGGTCCCGAAACCGGTCCCGTTGCAGCAGGCCCCGCTGGCCAGCGGAACGGCGTGACCGGCCGGTAAAACGGTCCGAGCGGCGTCACTTCGAATCGATAAACTCCGCTGGGTACGACGGCAGAGCAAGAGATTGACGGAGTGACATCACGATGTCGGACACCCAGACCGAGACGCCCAGCAACACGCAGACGGCCGGCGAGGGGACTCACCGGGGGAAGCACAGGGGGGAAGCCGCCGCACATGAGGAGCAGACCGTACCCGCGCAGGGCCGCCACCGCCGCCCGGAGCCCGCACAGTAGCCGAGAACGCACAGCAGCAGCCGAGGAGCAGTAGCCGCCGGCCCGCACCGGGCACGCACGGCGAGTTGCCCACAGGAGCCCCGGCCACCGCCTGACCAGCGGCGGCCGGGGCTTCGCCGTAGGTCAGCCGTTCTGTGTCAGCCGTTCTGTGTCAGCCGTTCTGTGTCAGCCGTTCTGTGTCAGCCCTTCTTGAGGCCGAGCACCTCGACCGCTGCGAAGCTCTCCTGCGCGGAGCGCTCGGCGAAGAACGGGGTCAGCTGTTCGTCCAGTTCCTCGACGGTGAACACGTCCTTGGCGGTGTCGAACTTCGCCGCCACCCTGGGCCGCTCCAGCAGCGCCACCATGCCGCCGTGCACCACCAGCAGCTGCCCGTTGACCCGGGCCGCCGCCGGGGAGGCCAGATAGCCCACCAGCGGGGAGACATGGGCGGGCGCCAGCGGGTCGGGACCGTCCGCCGGTACCTCGAAGTCCTTGAAGACGTCCTCGGTCATCCGGGTACGCGCACGCGGGCAGATGGCGTTCACCGTCACCCCGTACTTGGCCAGCGCGCCCGCCGTGGAGGTGGTCAGCCCGACGATGCCGCCCTTGGCCGCCGCGTAGTTGGGCTGCCCGGGGGAGCCTGCCAGGAACGCTTCGGAGGAGGTGTTGACGATCCGCCCGTAGACGGGACCGCCCGCCGCCTTGGACGCCTCGCGCCAGTGCGCAGCGGCGAAGTGCGTGGTGTTGAAGTGGCCCTTGAGGTGGACGCGGACGACCGTGTCCCACTCCTCCTCCGTCATCGAGAAGACCATCCGGTCCCGCAGGATGCCCGCGTTGTTGACCAGCACCTCCAGCGAGCCGAAGGTGTCCAGCGCCAGTCGGATCAGTTCGCGGGCCCGCTCGAAGTCGGCCACGTCGCCGTGGTGGGCGACCGCCTCCCCTCGGGCGGCGCGGATCTCGGCGGCAACCTGCTCGGCGGGCGTCGCCGATGCCTCGCCGCCCCCTCCCCCAGGCCCTGGGCGCCCGGGAGGTACCTCCGTCCCGGACACTGCGACATCGTTGACGACGACACGCGCACCCAGCCGCGCCAGCTCCAGCGCCTCCGCACGCCCCAGCCCGCGTCCCGCACCGGTGACGACGGCGGTCCTGCCCTGCAAACAGCCCTGCACAGACATACGGGTCCTCTCTCGCCATCGTCCTCGATGGCGCACTGCGCTAGAGGGAGATGCTGGTGCGGAGCGCCTCCCCGGTGCGCATCTGGTCGATGGCCTCGTTGATCTCGCCGAGTCGCACCCGGTGGGTGATCAGCCCCTCCAGATCGATCCGCCCGGCACGCCACAGCGCCACCGCACGGTCGTAGGAACGCAGCACGTCGCCGCCGCCGTACAGGGAGGGAAGGATGCGCTTCTCGTCGAAGAACAGCTCGAACATGTTGAACTGGAGCCGGTCGTCCATGGCGCCCGCACCCACCACGCACAGCGTGCCGCCGCGCCGGGTGGTCTCGTAGGCGGTGCGAGCGGTCGCCGATCTGCCGACGACCTCGAAGACGTGGTCGAACCCCTCGTCTGCGGTGATCCGCCGCTTGGCGTCGGCGAGTTCGCCGGGCGCGACCGCCTCCGTCGCGCCGAACCGCAGCGCGGCCTCGCGGCGTCCGGCGACCGGGTCGACCGCCACGATCTGCGCGGCGCCGCAGGCCCGCGCGCCCTGGATCACGCTGATGCCGACGCCGCCGCAGCCGATGACGGCAACCGACGAACCCGCCTCCACCCGCGCCGTGTTGAAAGCCGCTCCCAGCCCCGTGGTGACGCCGCAGCCGATGAGTGCGGCGATCTCGAACGGTACGTCGTCGGGTATGGGCACCGCGCAGGGTGCGTCGAGGACGACCTCCTCCGCGAACGTCCCGGTGCCGGCGAAGCCGAACACCTCACTGCCGCCGGTGCTGCGGCGGAAGTTGGGCGTGCCCGCGTTCATGAACCCGGTCAGGCACAGATGGCTCTGGCCGCGGCGGCAGGCGGGACAACTGTTGCACGCGGGCAGCCAGCACACCACGACGCGGTCCCCTTGCCCGAGGTGGGTGACCCCCTCCCCCACCTCCAGGACCTCGCCCGCGCCTTCATGGCCCGGCACGAACGGGGCGGGTTGCGGCAGTACGCCGCTCATCGCGGAGAGATCCGAATGGCACAGCCCCGTCGCCTTGATGCGGACCCGCACCTTGCCGGGTCCGAACCCGGCCGGTTCGATGTCGTCGAGGACTTCGAGCTTGTCCTGGCCGGTCTCTTGCAGTACCGCTGCGCGCACGTCGGCTCCCTTCGGAAGCGCTGGTTGATGAGTGCGGTGCGTTGCCGTGTGCGGGTGCGGGTACGGGTGCGGCTTACGTGTGCGTCACCACGCCGTCCCCCAGCACCACCGCGTCCTCCCTCTCCACCGCCGTGGCGGTCAACTGGAGGCGGCCCTCGTCGAGGCGCCAGGCCCGGATCCGGAGGGTCTCGCCGGGGTGGACAACACCGGCGAACCGCACCGCGTACGAGGAGACCCGGGCGACGTCGCCGTCGAGTACGCCGTCGACGACGGCCTTCAGCGCCATCCCGTACGAGCACAGCCCGTGCAGGATGGGCCGCTCGAACCCGGCGAGCCTGGCGAACTCCGGGTCGGCGTGGAGGGGGTTCCAGTCGCCGGAGAGGCGGTACAGCAGCGCCTGCTCCTCGCGGATGGGCCGCTCGGTGGCGAAGTCGGGCTCCCGGCCCGGCGTCTCCAGCCGTCCGGAGGGCCCGCGCTTGCCGCCGAAGCCGCCTTCGCCACGGACGAAGATCTGCGCTTCGCTGGTCCACAGCGGGCCGTCCTCGTCGGCGACGTCCGTACGCAGCACGAGGATCGCGGCCTTGCCCTTGTCGTAGATGTCGGCGACGCGGGCGGTGGCGGTGGCGTGTCCGCCGACGGGGATCGGGCGGTGCAGCTCGACGGACTGGGTGCCGTGCAGCACCGCGGCCAGGTCGACCTCGATACCGGGTGCGGAGAGCCCGCCGACCACTCCCATGCCGGCGCCCGCGACGGTGGCGAACGACGGCAGGACGTGCAGCTTGCTCTCCAGCGTGTAGCGCAGCTCGGCCGGGTCGGTGGCGGGCACGCCCGCGCCCAGTCCGAGGTGGTAGAGCTGGACGTCCTTGTGGCCCCAGGAGATCTCGGTACTACGGGGCTCGGCCGCGAGGGCCTTCGCTGCGTCGATGGGCATCGGGGGCTGGGCTCCCTTGTTTCTCGGGCTTCTTCTCGGGCTTCGTCTCGGGCTTTCCCGGGTGCTTTCCAGGCCGGAGTGTGCGAAGACCCTGGCCCGGCCGTCCGCACCGTCGGCCGGGCCAGGGCCGCTGGGGACCGGCCAGACGCCGCCCGCGAACCGAGGCGGTAATGAAACACGTTCTAACCGATCGGCTACCTGTATAACGCAGACCCCCGGGCAAGGGAAGAGCTGACGTACCGTCAGCAACCTGTGACCCGGACCCGTGACATTCGCTCGGCCCGGGGTGCCGGCGACACCGGAGAAGGGGGCCGAGAAGGCCCGCTGCGCCCCCGGCCTCGGCCCATACCGGAGGGTCGGTATGCCGAGGACCCTTGGCGAGTTGGGACACAAGGCGTGCAGGGTTTCACCTGCACCGTCGCCACGACCCTCGGGCTCCAGTCCCTCCTTCAGACGCAGCGAGGGGATCTCGAAGTCACCGAATTTCCCCGACAGCCGCCGCCCGATCGAAGGGCTGCGCCGCGAAGAGGTCGCGCACCTGTCCGGAGTCAGCGTCGACTACTACGTACGCCTGAAGCAGGTCTGCGCGACCCAGCCCTCCGAGCAGGTCCTCGACGCGCTCGCCCGCGCCCTCGGCCTCTGCCTCGACGGGACCGAACGCGGGTGCCTCGACCTGGTCGCCGACGCACCCGCGCTGATCACGGACCCCCGCCTGGCCTCGCTCATCGGCGAGCTGCGATGGGCAGCGAGCGCTTCCGCCGTCTCGGAAGTACACGCTGACCGGACTGGTGCCGTTCGCCGTCTGCCGGGAGATCAGGACGTGCCGGTTGAGGGTGTGCAGCCGGCGTGTCCGCCGCTCGGCAAGCCAGGCACGGAGGGCGACACGGGTGAGCGCGCCCATGGGAGCCCCGCCTCGGTGTCCGGTCCGGGAACAACGGCTCGGTTCGCGCCCATTGCTCATCAGTTAACGGCACACCTATACCAATGACCGACTAATTCAAACGAAACCGGCAACTGTCCACCGCGGAGTCAAGCGCAGTTGCATAAGGCCCTGTCAGCCCTGGACCGGACACCAGGGAAATAGCAACCCGCCAGTAGGTTTTCGGGCTCACCGAAGACGCAGGGCGGGCCCCGTTGATGGCCCCGTCCGGAATATCCGCCCTGTTGCGCGGCGCCGACGAGACCGTTTCGAAGCAGAGACAATCCGGAACCTCGATCCGCTCGACACCGCTTCTCACGTCCGGCACAGTGGTCACCCCGTTCGACCCGTTCCACCGGGACGTCGGAGGAATTGAGGCCGTTGGGCCCAACAGATCCCAACGGAGCTCGAAACAGAGAAACCAGATATAGCGGCACTCCCCCAAACAGCATTGTCCTGGCAGGCCGTCAGGCTTGTCGCGGCGTGCGCGATTTGCCCGTGCGGGCACGTCAGGGGCAGTGCTCTTCCCATAAGGACGAGCGGGAAGAACATGGGGCCGCAGCAGAGCAGTCGACCGCAGATGCAACTGAACGCAACCACAGGAACCACCATGCTCAGCAGCGGGGCCTTGAAGGCCGATCTCGTTGTACACGTCGGCGAGTTGGGGACGGTCGCCGACATTTGCCTTCTGCCTGCACGACCGGATTTAAGAAGGCGGACGGCGCTCGTGACGGATACGCACGATCGCGGTCCGTCTTCTCGGTGAGGGCAGTCTCGGCGGACTGACCGGCGCCCTCCTGAAGGTGAACGACGACCGGGTCGGCACCCTCAAGGAGGGCTTCGGACCGATCTCCAGCCACCTGGACATCTCGCGCAGGAGTCACGCTCACAAGGCGCGGACAAAGTCCTCGGCATGAACGATGCCGCTGAACACGCGACGATGCATCCAGGACCTCCGATCAGCACACACCGATGACGCAAAAGAGCGGCATGAACGGGGTACCCATGGCCAAGACAATGATGTCTTACCGCGACCTGAGCGAGCTGAAGTTCGCCACGCTGGACGCCGCCATCAAGAAGTGGAAGAGCATCAGCAAGGAGTTCGGCGACATCTCGACGGGCGAGGGAGACGGTGCCGACGTCCCCACCCTGGAGGCGCGGGCCAAAAGCGCCAACTGGTCGGGCGTCGGCGCCACCCGCGGTAAAGAGTTCGTCACCGAGGTGGCCAGCGAATTCCACGACGCGGCGCGCTCCGCGAAGAGCATTTACCGAATGATCAAGCTCTCCCGTACGCGGATGCACAAACATCAGGCAGACCTGCACAAACTGGTCGAGGACGCCAAGGGTGTCATAGTGCAGAGCGACGGCTCCATCACGGCCACCCAGTGCTATGAGGACGAGGCCGAACAGAAGGCAGCGGACCGCAAGGTCGACGCGCTCAAGCGGGAGATCGAGAAGATCCTGCTGGCGGCGGCACGCACGGAGCACAACCTCGCCGAGGCGCTGCGCCTGCTGGTCAAGTCCCCGCACGATTTCTCCGGCGCCGACTACGACAGCTACGAGGATGCCCGGAAGGCAGTCGGCAAGGCCGACGCCGACAAAGCCGTCGACCTGGCCAAGGAGCTGTCCAAAGGAGCCGAGAACGGCGACATCAGCCCCACCAAGCTCGCCAAGCTCAACGACCTGGCCCTGCTCCAGCGCACCAACCCGGCCTACGCCGAGCGTTTCGCGACGCAGATGGAGGCGAAGGGCATCCTGCAGTTCTGGCGGATGATGCCCGGCGACGGCATCGAGGTCAAAGCCGACAGCACGCAGGGCAAGGAGCTGGCCCGGCTGCGGGACAACCTGGGCATGACGCTCGCGACCGCGTCCCGGGAGAAGAGCTCGGAGATGATGGCGTGGAAGCAGGACCTCATCAACCTGGGCGGCAAGCCGATCGGACGCCCGGGCCAGGACCTCCCCAACGGCCCGTTCGGCTTCCAGGTCATGGGCAGCCTGATGGGCAAGGGCAAGTTCGACACGGACTTCCTGCGTGACTACGAGAAGGAGCTCCGCACCTTCGACAAAGCGCATGGGAAGGGCAGGGAGTGGTCCCTCGCGATGAATCAGAACACCGACCTCGATCCCGCCCGCCAGGGGGAACGCAGCGCAGACCCGATGACCGGCTTCCTCAAGGCGGCCAGCCACAACCCGGAGTTCGCGACCGAACTGCTCAAGGACAAGGAAGCGGCCGACTACTACCTCACCGACCGGGCCTACGAACCTGAGGACGCCTTCGAAGGCAGCAAGAACCGCGGGGCCGAGGCCCTGGGAGACGCGCTCTTCGCAGCCGGCAGCGGCATGAACCCCGACGATACGGACGCGAAGTTCGTCGAGCACCGGCCCGAGCACGACGCGGTGTTCAAGGGCGCCCTGAACCGTCTCGCGGCGAAGGGGGACGACATGATGCCCGAACTGCGGGACGACATGGCGAAGCTGATGGGCAACCACGGCGACGACGTACACAAGTCGATGAGCGATCCGCTGGGGGGCGGGCCGCTCGATGAGAGGAAGCTGCTGGAGGTCAGCAAGCAGGTGTCCCGGGATCCGGAGGGATACGCCCTGCTCAATGAGTCCATGAACCGGGCGATGGTGCACGACATCATGAGCGCGCCCGAAAGTGACCCCACGGGGGCCCTGCGCCGCACGGGGCACACCATCGGTTTCCTGGAAGAGGCCCGCTTCCAGGCCGTCGACGACAAGAAGGCAGCGGACAACAGGGAGGCGAGCTGGAAGAGCACGGTGGGCTTCATCAGCGTCGCCGCCCCCGCCGCCTCTTTCCTGCCGACCCACGCGGCCAACGTCGTCGACCGTGTCGCGTGGATGACCAGCAAGGCGTGGCAGTTCGATGAGGAGGACCGCATCGCCAACGAGGCGACTCTCAGCAACCAGAGCGCCAGCGAGCTGCGCGACAGGCAGCTCAGGGCGTACTCGGATCTGTGGTACGACGAGCACAAGTCCTTCGCCCGGACCCGTACGCCCGAGGGCCAGGTCATGTACCCGGACTACAACGAGAAGGAAGACGCGCGGGCGCGTATCGCCTATGCCGCCGACCACGGTGGCATAGGCGCGAACCGCGAGGCCGGAGAGGGTTAGCCGGGCAAACGCGCGGCATGCCGACGCGGCGGGGGCCTGGAACGGTCGTGCCCACCCCCGCCGCGGATGCTGCGCGGCGCCAAGAGGGGAAGTGGGCGACCGAGTCCGGTGCAGTGCATGTGCAGTGCGTGCAGTGCGTGGAGGCACATCAGTTGACGGCACACACACCCGGACCAACGGCCGACTGATCCGAACGAGACTGCCTAGTCCTTCACGGTGCGCGGCAGCGCAACAAGCATGAACAGCACGCAGGCGCCGAGGAGTACGGCGCCCGCGTAGAAGGCCATGCCGTATCCGGCGGCCAGTGAGGCCGGGTCCTCGGCGCCGTCGGTGCGGGCAGCGGCGACCGTGGAGAGTACGGCCAGGCCGAGCGCGCCGCCCATCGTGCGGCCGGTGCCGAACAGCCCGGACAGCAGGCCCGCCTCGCCCGGGTCGTCGGTCGCCGTGGCGATGGTGGCCAGCGGCGTCGCGGCCAGCCCGGCGCCGAGCGCCATCAGTACACCGGGCCCCAGAAGCGTCGTCATATAGGCGCCGTCGGCCTCCATGGAGCCCTGCCACACATAGCCGAGACCCGCCATGGCGGCGCCCGCGACGGCAAGCAGGCGGTCGCCGATCCGCGCCATCAGGAACGGCGCGATCTTGGAGCCGAGGACGATGGTCAGCGAGTGCGGGACCAGGGCGAAGCCCGCCTGGAGCGGGGTGTAGTGGAGCACGTTCTGGGTGTAGAGGGACAGGAAGTACCACATGGCGAACATCGCCAGCCCGTTGATGAAGATGGCGACGTTCGCCGAGGAGACGGCGCGGCTGCGGAACAGCCGCAGTGGCACCAGCGGCTCCGCCGACCGGGCCTCCACGGCGACGAACAGCGCGAGCATCACCAGCCCGCCGCCCAGCGGCCCCAGCGCGCTGGGCGCGGTCCAGCCCGCGCTGTCCGTCCGGACGATGCCGTACGCCACAGCGCCCAGGCCCAGCGTCACCAGCAGCGCGCCGGGCACGTCCAGGCGGCGTACGGACTCCTCGCGGCTCTCCGTCAGCCACACGGCCGCCGCCACCAGTACCAGCGCGCCCACCGGGACGTTGATCAGCAGCACCCAGCGCCAGGACAGTGCGTCGGTGAGCACCCCGCCCACCAGCCCGCCCGCGGCGCCGCCGCCCGCGCCGACAGCCGACCAGGTGGCGATGGCCTTGGTACGGGCCGGGCCCTCCGGCACGGATGTCGTCAGCAGCGTGAGGGTGGCCGGTGCCAGGATCGCGGCGCCCATGCCCTGGATACCGCGGGCCACCAGCAGTTGCCAGGGCTCCTGCGCGAGGCCGCCCGCCAGGCTCGCGGCGGTGAACAGCGCCAGCCCCGCCAGGAAGACCCGCTTGCGCCCGAACAGGTCGGCCGCCCTGCCGCCGAGCAGCATCAGACCGGAGAAGGTGAGGGTGTAGGCGTTGACCACCCATTGCAGACCGGTCTCCGAGAGGGAGAGGGTGGCGCGCATCGAGGGCAGGGCGACGTTGACGACGGACACGTCGAGCACGACGAGGAACTGGCCGGCACACGCGGCCAGTACGACCGCCCACAGGCGCGGCGTCTTGGCGGCGGAGCCGGATATGGAGCGGGAGCTCTCAGGCTGGGCGGTCTGCGGCATGCGCGTAGTGTGACACCTGTAGGGGCCATGTCAGCGACGCGGCAGCGTGACCACCGCGGCGCCGGGTGCCGGCCCTTGTCGGAACTTGTCAGGACTGTCGGGACTTGAAGTCAGGTCAGATGAGGGGACGGGGCTCGGGGTCGCGGGGCAGGCGGAGCAGGCGCTCGGCGACCACGTTGAGCTGGACCTGGGTGGTGCCGCCGGCGATGGTCAGGCAGCGGGACATCAACAGGCCGTGCACGGCCTGCTCGCCCGCACCCTCGCGCACCGCGCCGTACGGGCCGAGGAATTCGAGGACGAGCTCGGCGACCTTCTGCTGGTGCGGGGTCTGGATCAGCTTGCGGATGCTGGCGCCCGCGCCCGGGTCCAGCCCTTCGACGCGCTGGAGCGTGGTGCGCAGCGAGATACAGGACAGCGCGTGCGCCTCGGCGGCCAGCGCGCCGACCCGTTCCCGCACCGTGTCGTCGGCGCCCTCCAGCCCCTGGACCAGCGCTTCGAGGCCGGTGCCGAAGGTGAGCTGATCCGCCATGTGGACACGCTCGTTGCCCAGGGTGTGCCGGGCCACCCGCCAGCCGTCGTTCACCTCGCCGACCACCGCGTCGGCGGGCAGCTGCACGTCGTCGAAGTAGACCTCGCTGAAGAGGGAGTCCCCGGTCATCTCCTTGAGCGGGCGTACTTCGATGCCCGAGGTGTGCTTCATGTCGACGAGGAAGAACGTCAGCCCCTCGTGCTTGGGCGACTCCGGGTCCGTGCGGGCCAGCAGAATGCCCCAGTCCGCCCACTGCGCCGCCGAGGTCCACACCTTCTGCCCGTCGACGCGCCAGCCGCCGTCCGGGGTGCGTTCGGCGCGGGTGCGCAGCGACGCCAGGTCGGAGCCGGCGCCCGGCTCCGAGAAGAGCTGGCACCACTGCACCTCGCCGCGCAGGGTCGGGAGGAGGTGCCGGTCGCGCTGCCCGTCGGTGCCGTAGGTGATCAGGGAGGGCACCACCCAGGTGGCGATGCCCAGGTCGGCGACCTTCACCCCGGCCTCCTCCAGCTCGCGCTGCACGGCCAGTTGGCGCACGGGACCCGCGCCGAGCCCGTACGGCTCGGGCAGGTGCGGGGAGGCGTAGCCGGTGGGCGCCAGTGTGCGGCGCGCTGCGGCCGGGTCCTGGCCCCGCGCGGGGGCGATGGCCTCGCGGGCTGCGGCGCGGTACGCCTCCGCCTCGGGCGGCAGCTGGATCCGCACCTCGCGGCGCGCGCCGCTGTGGGCGAGCCGGGCGGCGCGCAGCCGGTGCGCGGTACCGGTGCCGAGCAACTGCCGCGCCACCACGGCCCGCCGCAGATACAGATGTGCTTCGTGCTCCCAGGTGAAGCCGATGGCGCCGAGGATCTGCACACAGTCCTTCGCGCAGCTGTACGCCGCCTCCAGCGCGGCGGAGGCGGCAAGCGCCGCCGTCAGGCCCCGTACTGGCGTGGTGGCCGTCTCTTCGCGGGCCGCACGCGCCGCGTCCCAGGACAGGGCGCGGGCCTGCTCGACGCGGACGAGCATGTCGGCGCACAGGTGCTTGACGGCCTGGAACTGCCCGATGGGCCGCCCGAACTGCTCGCGGGTCCTCGCGTACTCGGTGGCCGTCTCCAGCGCCCAGGAGGCCACGCCGCACGCCTCGGCGGAGAACAGGACGCAGGCGAGGTCGGCCACCCGCTCGCTGTCGAGCTCCAGTACGCGGCTGCCCGGGACCCGCACCCGGTGCGCTGCGACCTCGGCCGTGGGGCGCAGCGGGTCGGCGCTCTCCTGCGTACGTATGTCCAGCGCGGCGGCGTCGACGGCGAACCACCGGGGGCCGCCGGGCGCGCCCTGGGTCCGGGCGGCGGCGAGCAGGAGAAGGTCGGCCTGGGCGCCGCCGAGGACGGGCGGCGCTGTGCCGTCCAGGGTCCACGAGCCGTCCTCGCCCTCCCGTGCGGTGAGGGAGCCCGCGGCGAGGGCGACGGCACCGATCCGCTCACCCGTGGCGAGGGCACGGACCAGCTCGCCCTCGGCACCGGCGGTGTGCAGCAGCTCCGCAGCGAGGGCGTGCGGCAGATACGGGCCCGGCAGAGCGGCGCGGCCGGTCTCCTCCAGTACGACGGCCAGGTCCAGCAGCGAGCCGTCCGCGCCACCGTCCGCCTCGGGCAGCTGGAGCCCGCACAGCCCCTGCCCGGCGAGGCCGTCCCAGAAGCCGGGCCGGCCCTGCCCCGGCGGGCTCTCCAGGAGTTTCCGCCGCTCCTCGGCCGGTACGGCCCACGCCATCCAGCCCCGCACGGAATCGGCCAACTCTCGCTGTTCCTGTGTGATCCCGATGCCCATTCCCATGCGGGCACGGTAGAACACGTTCCAGCGGGAGGGAAGGCGCGGAAGGCTCCGGCTACGAGGTCAGCTTCGGCCCCGTGACCTTCACCTTCCCGCAGCCGATCCGCTTCGCCTCGGCGGCGACGTAGGAAGGCAGCAGCTCGATCGTCGCCGCGTGCTCCTCGTAGAAGTCCTCCTCCTGCGCCAGGAAGGCCACCTCGCCGGTCTGGCACTTGGCCATGTAGACGCTCAGGTCGCCGGACACGGTGCCGTAGCCGTCACCGCGGAACCGCACGGGACTGCGGCGCGCCAGCGGCTCGACGAGATGCGCGAGACGCGGGTCCTCGATGGTGGTGAAGCGGGTCGCGTCCAGGGCGAAGTTCCGGCCGTACTCGCACGAGTGCGCGGGGCCCGAGGTGCCGGGGGTGGAGCGCATGGCACGGGGGTAGTCGCCCGAGCCCTTCATCCAGGAGGGCAGCCGGGTGCCCTTCAGTCCGCACAGCTCGGCCGTGCCGTGTTCGTCCAGAACCTTCGGCTGCTTCGTCCGGGGCAGCTCGCCCGGGTCGGGGAAGCGGCCCTTGCAGCCCTTCTCGGCCAGCACCCCGTTGGTCAGCTCGACGACGGCGTCGGCCATCGCCGCCCGGTAACCGCGCTCCTCGGCGGCGTCGTCCTCGTGCGATTCGAGGGAGCCGGAGGAGAGGGAGACGACCGTCGGCGGTTCGTGACCGGCCCTGCCGCCCGTACAGCTCGCGGGCAGCGCCACCCACGCACGGGTGGCGGAGACCATGCCCGGCGTCTCACCGCCCAGCGGGGCCATCGTCGGGGAGAGGAATTCATGCGTCCACTCGCGCGCGTCCCACGCCTGGAACGAGTCGAGATCCCGTACCTCGGCCGAGATCTCCCACTTGAGCTCGTCGTCCTCCCACCGCTGGAGGCGGCACTCGGATGCGCGCCGCTCCCTGCTGAGCGCGGACTCCAGCGGCGTCTCCTTCGCCCGTATGTCCCCGTCCGAGAAGAGGCGGTCCACCGTGCCGGAGGAGAGCGAGCCCCAGCACATGTCCCGGGGCAGGAGCGGCAGTTCCCCCGCGCGCCAGGCCATGGTTCCCCCGGCCAGCAGCGCCCCCACGACGGCGCCGACGACGGCCACGGCCGGCTTGCCCCGCACCCAGCGCCGCAGCCGCCCCCGCCGCTGCGGGTCACCGGACTTCGGAGCCGTGGCGCTGGACTTCGGGGCCGTGGCGCTGGACTTCGGGGCCGTGGCAGCGGACTTCGGGGCCGTGGCACCCGGCTTCGGGGCCTGGGCGGGGTCCCTTTCCTCCTCGGGCATCTGGTCCCTCTCGCTGTGCTGTTCGTCGGTCATGATCGCGGCGCCACCGGGGGGCAGCCGACGCGGTCGGCGACGGAGTTGGCCGTGGCCGCGAACACCCGGCGCGGGTCGGGGTCGGCGCGGTCCGCCGCGAGGTCGTCGAGCTGCATGAAGAAGAGGGTCGGCGTGCCGTCGCAGGAAGCGGTCAGCAGCCCCTGCTCATCGCCGACCTCGCCCTTGCCCCGCCAGCCCTTGCCCGGGGACGTGTCGTGTGCCAGCCCCGCAAAGAGGGCTGCGAGCCTCGGCTGGGAGGTCATCACGAACTGCGCGGCCTCGGTGGGGTTCCGTACGTCCGTCTCGTCGGCCACCGAGCAGGTCTGCAGCTCGTCACCGACAGTCCCGACCCGGGCCCGGTAGCGGTCGTCCTTGCCCAGGTCGAACCGGAATCCGGGAATCCGGCACAACTCCGATCCCTGTGCGGACAGGTTGTCGTCCCCGTCGGCGGCGGCGAGCGGCGAGGCGGCCTCGAACGGCTTGCCGGGCGCGCAGCCCGCCTGCCCGGCGGCCTTGTTCGCGAGGGAGAGCAGCAGATCGGCGACCTCCCTCTCGGAACCCACGAAAGCGGCCGCGCCGAGAGATGAGTCCGTGGAGCCTTCGACGGTCACCACGGTGGGCCGCCCGTCGGCGGTATCGCACTTCTCCGGGAGGACGAAGGCGGCACGGCTGTTGCCCACCAGGCCGGGCAGTCCGTCGGGCAGCGGCGCCGACCGGGCGTCCAGGAAGCTGCTCAGCCAGGCGCGCCGCGCCTCCGCACCGCGCGGTACGGGCGCGACCTCGGCGGTGACCGTCTGCTCGTAGGAGTCGGCCGCATCGGAGGACCCGCCGTACGCGTCATCGGTGTCCGAAGAGCTGGCGCTCTTTGTCCGGAGCGTCACCGAGCAGGTGGCGCGCTTGCCCTTGCGCGGGGCGGCCGACTGCTCGCTCGTACGGTCGGCGCCGTGGGTGTCCTCGGCGAGGAAATCGGAAACGTCCTTCCCGGCACCCTCCTCCCAGGCGCCCCAGCAGAAGCTCTGCTTGGCGAACGGCCAGGTGTCGGTGGCCCAGGTGCCCAGGCCGGCGCCGGCCAGTACGGCGAGGCCGAGCAGGACCGCGAGGGTCCTGCGGCGGCGGGGCGCCAAGGTGGCGGGCGCCTCGGACTTGTCGCTTCCCGTCACTCCGCTCCCCCGTCGTACCCGTAGCAGTTCGGGTGAGGGTACCTGCCACCCGGGCGGAGGACATCGGTAGGGCAGCATGGCAGCAGCCCACCGGCCCCAGGTGAACAGCGGCCCCGGCATGCGGGAGCGCGCCGACGACAGCAGAGGAACGAGCGATGAACCCTCCGGCCCCCGATCCGAGTACGCTCGCCGCGTTCGAGGCGGCGAAGGGGTTCATGCCGCTGGACGAAGGGCTGGCGCTGTACGCGGCGGCTGCCGAGGCGGGTGCGCTCGGGCTGCCGCTGCTGGAGGTGGGGACGTACTGCGGGCGCTCCACCCTGCTGCTGGCCGACGCGGCGCGGCGTACCGGCGTTCCGGCGCTCACCGTCGACCATCACCGGGGCAGCGAGGAGCAGCAGCCGGGGTGGGAGTACCACGATCCGGAGGTCGTCGATCCGGTCGTGGGGAGGATGGACACGCTGCCCACGTTCCGCCGTACGCTGCACGCCGCGGGCCTGGAGGCGCATGTGGTCGCGCTGGTGGGACGCTCGCCCCAGGTCGCGGCGGTGTGGGGCACACCGCTGGGGCTGGTGTTCATCGACGGCGGCCACACCGAGGAGCACGCCACCGCGGACTACGAGGGCTGGACGCCGCACCTGGCGCCGGGCGGGCTGCTGGTCATCCACGACGTCTTCGCCGACCCGGCCGACGGCGGACAGGCCCCGCACCACATCCACGAACGCGCCCTGGCCTCGGGCGACTACACCCCGGGCCCCGCCACCGGGTCGCTGCGGGTGCTGCGGCGTGGCTGACGATCCGGGAACCGGCCGCATGCGGCAGCGTGCGGAGGCCCTAGCATCTACGCACGTGTCATATGAATGCTTCGCGACGCGGCGACGGACAGCCCGACGAGCAGCGGCCGTGCTGGTCACGGGGGCCCTGTGGCTGGGGGCCGCCGGATGCGGGGCGTTCGGTGGCGGTCACGACGACGGCAAGGGGAACGAGGGCGGAAAGCCGTCCCGCTCCTCGTCCGCCGGGGCCGACGAGAACGGCGGCAAGCACGGCGGCGAGGACGGCGGCAAGAACGGCGACGGTGACGGCAACAGCGACCACGACGGGCCGCAAGGGACGCACAAGCCCGCCAAGTCGCCGTTGAAGGGCAAGGTGATCGTCGTCGATCCGGGCCACAATCCGCACAATCGCGACCAGCCAGGCAAGATTTCCCGGCCCGTCGATATCGGCACGGGAAAGAAGGAATGCGACACCACGGGCACCTCGACCAATTCCGGTTACTCCGAGGCCGAGTTCACTCTCGATCTGGCGCACCGCCTCCGCACACAGCTACGGGAACGCGGCGCGACCGTGAAGTTCACCCATGACGGAGAGGCCCCGTACGGACCGTGTGTGGACGAGCGTGCGAAGAAAGGGAATCAGGCACAAGCGGACGCCGCCATTTCGCTCCACGCGGACGGCGCACCCAGCGGAAGCCGCGGTTTCCATGTGATTCTTCCCGCATCCGTGCACAAGGGCGACGCCGACACCCGCAAGATCGTGGGGCCCTCCCGGCGCCTGGGCACCGACCTGCGTGACGCGTACCGCAAGGCCGCCAACGTGCCGCCCTCCAACTACCTGGGCGACGGCAACGGTTTGGACACCAGAGGCGATCTGGGCGGTCTCAACCTCAGTAAAGTTCCCAAAGTCTTCCTCGAATGCGGCAACATGCGTGACCCGGCCGATGCCGCACTCCTCACGTCGGCGAAGTGGCGCGAAAAGGCGGCGCGTGGAGTCGCGGACGGGATCACCGCATTCCTCGCCTGAGAGGCGGGGAAAGATGAAACCGACAGGCGACCCCCCGGCGAGGCCCGTAGTGTCATCCGTACGATGGGGTGCTCACCCCCGGCAGACCTCAACCATGACAAGACCGATTAAGGACCCCACGTGAACATCCGCTCGCTCACCCGAGGCGACGGCGCGGTGATAGGTGCAGCGGTGCTGCTGTTCATCGCTTCGTTCCTCGAGTACTTCTCCGCCGACTGCGGCGACTCGTCTTACTGCGACAAGATCGATCTGCCCAACGCCTGGGAAGCAGAGAAGCTTCCGCTCGTCCTGGCCACGATCTTCCTGCCGGGCATCCTCGGGGCCGCACTGGTGGCCGCCGGCCGTTTCCTGCCGGAGGGCCGCAAGTTCGGTGCCGTCTCGCTACCGCAAGCGGGCGCGACCCTGATAGTGATCTCGCTGTGGTCCGCGGTGTGGTCGATGTTGTCCGCCCCGGACGAGGCGAGCATGGGCCCCGGCGCCATCATCGGGCTGATCGCCGCACTGATCGGTGCAGCCGCCGCGATGGTCACCCCCGCCGTTCCGGCCCTCGCGGCCCCGCTGGTGCCCGCCGGTGGCGCCGGCCCGGGTGCCGCGCCCTACGGCCAGCAGTACCCGCAGCAGGGCGGCGGCTACGGCTACCCGGGCGGCCCGCAGGGCGGCCAGCCGGGTCCCTACGGTGCGCAGCCCCAGGGCGGCCAGCAGCCGTACGGCCAGCAGCCGGGCCAGCCGCAGGCCGGTCAGCCCGGTCAGCCCGGCCCCGGCCAGCCCGCGGGCGGTGCGCAGGGTGCCGCAGGTGGCGCCCCGGACCCGAACTTCCAGCCGTTCTGGTTCGCCGTCCCGATGGCGCGCCCGCTGTTCCCGGAGGACGGCTCGCCGCAGCCGATCGCCGAGTTGGCGCCGGGTACCTGGTACCTGGCCGTGGAGCAGCGCGGTCAGACGCTGATCGCACAGACGCAGGACGGGCGCCGCGGCGTCCTCCAGGACACCTCCAACATTCAGCGCGGCTGAGCCCTCAGGCTCCGCCCGCAGCCCAGCGGCCCCTCGCCCTTCCGGGCGGGGGGCCGTTGCCGTACGCTGCCGGACCAGCGAACTGACACCCCGTCAGCTCAGCGGCCGGTGGAGGGGAGACGGCGGATGCGGCTCGGACTGGCGCTCGGCTACTGGGGGCGCGGCCCCGACCCCCGCCATCTCGAACTGGCCCGGCAGGCCGAACAACTGGGCTACCACTCGGTGTGGACGGCCGAATCGTGGGGCTCGGACGCATTCACCGCGCTCACCTGGATCGCCGCGCACACCTCCCGCATCCGGCTGGGCACCGCCGTCGCACAGATGGCGGCCCGCACTCCGACCGCCACCGCCATGCACGCCCTCACCCTCGACCACCTCTCCGGCGGCCGGATGCTGCTCGGTCTCGGACTGTCGGGGCCGCAGGTGGTGGAGGGCTGGTACGGCCGCCCGTTCCCCGCCTCGCCGCTCACCCTGACCCGCGAGTACGTGGATGTCGTACGGCAAGTGCTGCGCCGCCAGGCGCCCGTACGGCTGGACGGGCGCTACCACACGCATCCGTACGCCGGTCCGGACGGCACCGGCATGGGAAAGCCGTTCAAGCCGGTCACGCACCCGCTCCGGTCCGATCTGCCGGTGCTGCTGGGCGCCGAGGGGCCCAAGAACATCGCCCAGACCGCCCGGATCGCCGACGGCTGGCTCCCCCTGTACTGGTCGCCCACCCGGTCCGCGGTGTACGAGGCGGCGCTGGCCGAGGCACCGCCGGGGTTCCTGGTCGCGCCCATGGCACAGGCCCGGATCTGCGACGACATCGCCGAGGGGCTGCTGCCGGTCAAAGCGATGCTCGGCTTCTACGTGGGCGGCATGGGGCACGCCCGCCGTAACTTCCACGCGGGGCTGATGGCACGCATGGGGTACGCGGAGGCCGCGGAGCGGGTCCGGGAGCTGTTCGCCGCGGGGCTGCGCAAGGAGGCGGTGCACGCCGTGCCCGACGCCTTCGCCGACGAGATCTCCCTGGTCGGCCCCCGGGAACGGATCGCGGAGCGCCTGGAGCTGTGGCGCTCGGGGCCGGTGACCGACCTGCTGGTGACGGCACCCGATCCGGGGACGCTACGGGTGCTGGCGGAGTTGCTCTGAGGGGCGCGGGGAACTGCGCGCCCAGCCACAAGCAACCCGCAGCCTGCCGACGGCGAACAGGGGCACCCCCATAGCAAGTCCCCCGCGCAGCGCTCAGCAGCAGTCGGGGTCCAGCCCGGTGGGCAAATCGTCGCCGCCAAATACTTGAACCGTGGCGTCGTCGCCCCCCAGCGCGGCGACGGCCAGCAGCAGCGCGCCCGCCGTCCAGGTGGTCCGCTCCTCGGGCCAGACCGCCTCGTCCTCGAAGACGTACCCCGTCCAGTACATGCCGTCCTCGGCGCGCAGGTGCTGCATCCAGCGCAGGATGTCCAGCGCGTGGTCGGACTCGCCCGTCGCCCACAGGGCCAGTGCCAGCTCGGCGCTCTCGCCGCCGGTCACCCACGGGTTGGGGATCACGCACCGTACGCCGAGGCCCGGAACCACGAAGCGGTCCCAGCCCTCTTCGATGCGTTCCTTGGCGGCGGGGCCGCGCAGGGCACCGCCGAGGACGGGGTAGTACCAGTCCATGGAGTAGCGGCTCTTGTCCAGGAACCGTTCGGGGTGGCGGCGGATGGCATGGCCCAGCCACCCGGCGGCCAGCTCCCAGTCGGGCTGCGGCTCCTCGCGGTGCTCGGCCAGCGCCAGCGCGCACCGCAGGGCCTGGTAGACGGAGCAGGACCCGGTCAGCAGCGCCTCGTGGCAGGCGGTGCCGTCGGCGTCGCGCTTCCAGCCGATCTGGCCGCCGGGCTGCTGGAGCCGCAGCACGAACTCGACGGCGGCCGAGACCATCGGCCACATCCGGTCGGCGAAGGCGTCATCCCCGGTGGACAGATAGTGGTGCCATACGCCGACGGCCACGTATGCGCAGAAGTTGGTCTCGCGGGTGCGGTCGGTGGGCGCTGCTGCGTCCCCGTCGGCGTAGGCGGCGTACCAGGAGCCGTCGGGCAGCTGGTGGGTGGCCAGCCAACGGTAGGCGGCCTCGGCGCGGTCGTGCTCGCCCGCGGCGTCCAGTGCCATGGCGGCCTCGACGTGGTCCCACGGGTCGAGATGGTGCCCGCGGAACCACGGTATGGCGCCGTCCTCGCGCTGTGCGGTCAGGATGCCCTCGACGGTCAGCCGGGCCTGCGCGGCGGTCAGCACACCGGGCAGCACCAGCCGTTCGGTCCGCTCCGGGCTGGTCACTTGGCCGCCGCTGCGGGCTCGTCGGCCAGGCTGTTCGCGTCGGCTGTCCCGGCGAGGTGCGGGAGGTGCGGTTTGGTGGCGTAGGCGACGAAGCTCTTGCCGATCAGCGGGTCCAGGGCGCGTTCGGCGAGCCGGGTGGCCAGCGGGCGCTTCATGATGTCCCAGACGAGCAGCTTGTGGTAGGCGCGCACCGGCAGCGCTTTGTCGTTGTCCACGCCGAACGCGCACTTGAGCCACCAGTACGGCGCGTGAAGGCCGTGCGCGTGGTGGGTGCCGTAGGGGCGCAGCCCGGCCTCGCGCAGTTTGGCGAGGAGTTCGGTGGCACGGTAGATGCGGATGTGGCCGCCCTCGACCTCGTGGTACGCGTCGCTCAGCGTCCAGCAGACCTTCTCCGGCCCGTAGCGCGGCACGGTGACGGCGAGCCGGCCGCCCGGTCTCAGGACGCGCACCATCTCGGCGAGAACGCCCTTGTCGTCGTGGATGTGCTCCATGACCTCGGAGATGATGACGACGTCGAAGCTGTCGTCGGGGAAGGGCAGCGCGAGCGCGTCGCCCTCCATCGCGGTCGCGGTGGCGCCCTCGGGGGCCTCGCCCGCCTCGGCCATCGCCGCGAACCAGGTGGCGACCTCGCGGATCTCCTCCGCGTTCCGGTCCAGGGCGACCACGCGGGCGCCGCGCCGGTAGCACTCGAAGGCGTGCCGTCCCGCCCCGCAGCCCAGGTCGAGCACGCGATCGCCTGCGGCGAGCGGGAATCGGGAGAAGTCCACGGTCAGCACGGGGGATCAGCCTTCCACACGGTGTTCGGGAGCGGGGGTGAGAGTGAGGGGCGGCCGGTCACCGGCTGTCGGCGGCAACGCGCACCGGCTCGGCGGGCGGGCGCACCACCGGCACCGGCGAGACCGTACGGGAGGGAGCCCCCATGGCGGCGCGGTAACACTCGACCGTGCCGATCGCCGCCCTCTCCCAGGTGAACTTCCGCAGTACCCGCTCCCGCCCGGCAGCCCCGAGCCGGGCCCGCAACTCCGCATCGCCCAGCAGCCGTACCAGCCCTGCGGCCAGCGCCCCGGCGTCGCCGGGCGGCACCGCAAGACACGTCTCGCCGTCGCGCCCGGCAACCTCCGGGATGGCGCCGCCGGTGGTGGCCAGCAGCGGGGTGCCGGTCGCCATGGCCTCGGCGGCGGGCAGCGAGAAGCCCTCGTACAGCGACGGAACGCAGGCAACCTGCGCCGAGCGGACCAGCCCGGCCAGCTCGGCGTCGCTGATGCCCTTGACGAACTCGACGGCGCCGGCCAGCCCGTGCGCCTCGATCGCGTCGGCGACCGGGCCCTCCTCGGGGCGTTTGCCGACGACCACCAGATGGGCCTCGTGCCGCTCGGTACGCGCCTTGGCCAGCGCCTCGATCAGGAACACCAGGCCCTTGAGGGGGACATCGGCGCTGGAGGTGGTGACGATGCGGCCCGGCACCTCGGGCACGGCCGGGTCGGGTGCGAACAACCGGGTGTCCGCGCCGATGGGCACCACATGGATGCGTTCGTGCGCCACCCCCAGATCGTCGGCGATCTCCTGCCGGGAGGATCCGGAGACGGTGACGACCGAGGGCAGCCGGCGGGCGACGCGGCGCTGCATCCGCGTGAAGCCGTACCAGCGGCGGACCGAGGCGCTCTGCCGCCAGCCGGTGGCCGCCTCCAGCTCCAGCCGGCGGTCGACGGTGACGGGGTGGTGGATGGTGGTCACCAGCGGAGCGCCGAGGGCGCGGGGGGCGCCGAGGAGCCCGTAGCCCAGCGTCTGGTTGTCGTGGACGACATCGAACTCGCCGCGCCGCGCGGCCAGATGGCGGCGGGCGCGCAGCGAGAAGGTGAGCGGCTCGGGGAAGCCCCCGGTCCACATCGTGCCGACCTCCAGCAGGTCGATCCAGTCGCGGTACTCGTCCCGCCCGGGGGTGCGGAAGGGGTCGGGCTGGCGGTAGAGATCGAGGCTGGGCAGCCTGGTGAGGGTGAGCCGGCCGGTTGCCGCCCCGTCCGCGGGCAGTTCGTCCAGCACCGGATACGGCTGGGCGCCGATGACCTCCACGCTGTGGCCGAGGCGGGCGAGTTCCCGGGACAGATGGCGTACGTAGACACCCTGGCCGCCGCAGAAGGGGTTGCCCTTGTACGTCAGCAGCGCGATGCGCAGCGGGCGGTCGGTTACGGCCTCTGCGGTCACTCACGGCCCCCTTCGTCACTGCGTTCCGCCGGAGCGTAGCCGCTCGCGCTAACCTAGAACAAGTTTCAGGATTGACTTTCGGGAGGGACGGGTCCCGGCTCCGGTGGCGCCGCGGACTCGTGCCCGGACTCCAGAATTTACCGGCCAGTCACTTCGGGCGAGCCGCCGGAGCAGGTGATTCGCGCCACCTCGGCGGCGCCTGCAACAATGCACGGCTCCCCACAGGGCTTCAAGAACGCCACGGAACGGGACCAACAACGCGATGCCGACACCGCCGCAGCCCAAGCCCAAGCCCAGAGGCGGGACCGAACCTCTGCTGTCCCCTTCTTCGCGGCCTTCCGCGCCGTCCCCGCCGCTGACCGAGCGCCAGGAGGCCCGGCGCCGCCGCATCCTGCAGGCGAGCGCGCAACTGGCGCGCCGGGGCGGATTCGACGCGGTGCAGATGCGGGAGGTCGCCGAATCCTCGAACGTGGCGCTCGGCACTCTCTACCGCTACTTCCCCTCCAAGGTGCATCTGCTGGTCGCCACCATGCAGGACCAGTTGCAGCACATGCACGAGACGCTGCACAAGCGCCCCCCGGGGGAGACGGAGGCGGCGGCGCGGGTCGCCGAGACCCTGATGCGCGCCTTCCGGGCGCTGCAGCGGGAGCCGCAGCTGGCGGACGCGATGGTGCGCGCCCTCAACTTCGCGGACCGCTCGGTCAGCCCGGAGGTGGACACGGTCTCCCGGCTCACCACGGCGATCATCCTGGACGCGATGGGGCTGGAGGGCCCTCCCACCCCCGAACAGCTCTCGGCGGTCCGCGTCATCGAGCACACCTGGCATTCGGCACTCATCACCTGGCTCTCCGGCCGAGCCTCGATCGCCCAGGTGAAGATCGACATCGAGACGGTGTGCCAGTTGATCGACGTTACGCGGCCCTCGTCGCCGCCGCGCTGATGGTTGCCCGGCGTCGCGGCTTGGTGGGGCCCTCGCGATATTCCGGGTAGGGGTGCCCCTGCCGCGGAGGCCGCGGGCTGCCGGTGCGTCGTAGCTGGTCGCGCAGTTCCCCGTGCCCCTGACGGGGCGCGGTCCCGTCCCCCCTGCGCTGCGCTTGGGCAGTCTGCTCCCCCAGCCTCCGGCCGGGAGGTGCCCCCATGGGGGTACCCCCTGCTCGAAGAGCTTGGGGGAGCAGGGTGGGCAAGCGCAGCCCCCGTGCGGGGTACGCAAGCGGATCCGCTTACCAGGTGTTGCCCTCCCGACCAGGACCCCGCGCCTCAGGACGCGCACAGCGAGTGCCCCAACTGCGAGCACTCGTAGAAGACCTCGCGTCCGCTGCGCTTACGGGTGATCAGGCCGCATGCGCTGAGCACCTTGAGATGCTGGCTGACAGCGCCCGGCGTCATGGACAGCCGCCGCGCCAGGATGCTGGTCGTCGCGGCTTGGCTGAGGGCGACCAGGATCCGGGCGCGGGTGTGGCCGATGAGAGCGCTGAGCGCGTCCGGGGTGGGGACGACCCCCTGTGACCAGACGGTGCCGACACCGGGCGCCGGATATATCAGGTACGGCTGATACGGCTCGGCCATCACGGGTGTCTCCGGCCAGTGGAAGACGCTCGGCACGAGGATCATGCCGTCGCCGTCGAGAGGGCCGCTGCGCCGCCAGGCACGGGTACGGATCCGCAGCCGGCCCTCGGACCAGGTGATGTTCGGGTGGAGGTCGTTGAACATCGCGCCGGCGCCGTCGCGGGCCAGCTGGCGGGACCGGCGCAGCACCTCCGACTCGAACAGCCCCCGGATCTGCGGCCAGAACTCCGCCAGCGCCACTTCCCAGTACTGGCGCAGCTCGTCGGCCGCGCGGGCCACCCCGGCGGCCGGATCGGCGAGGAATTCGCGGACGGGTGGGGTGTTGACGCCGGGAACCCGGCTCGCCTCGCGGGCGGCCTCGTCCGGGTCCGCCGCAGCGACCAGCTCCAACTCGGCGTCGATGTCGGGCAGCGGGCGGGTCGGCGGCGGAGTGAGGAAGTCGGCGATGTAGGGGCCGAGCGGCACCAGTGCGAGCAGCAGCCGAAGATCGAGTCCGGCGAGCCGGGGCCGGACGGCGTGGATCCACGGCAGGTGCAGCCCGTGGCGGCCGGGGTCCTGGAGCGTACGCAGGCTCGCCACCGCCTCGGACACGGGGGAGAACGCGAACCTCAGGCGTGCGAGGTCGACGGAGGTGAAGTCGAACTCCGCATACGAGGATTCAGCCACAACTGAAACATTTACGGAGCCGGGCTCCCCTGGTCAACCATCGCTCCATGACGAAGAACCGATTCCACGAGTCCCTCACCACCGACAACGCCGCCCTCCTGCTGGTGGACCACCAGATCGGGCTGTTCACCGGCGTACGCGACATCAGCGTGGGCGAACTCACGCACAACGTCACCTGCCTGGCCAAGGCCGCGTTCCGCCTTAACCTCCCCGTCGTCGTCACCACCACCGCGGCCGACAGCATGTGGGGACCCCTCATCCCCGAACTGCAGGCCGTACTGCCGGAAGGGCTTCAGGTGATCGACCGGAGCACGGTCAACGCGTGGCACGACGACAGGGTCCGGAACGCGATCGAGGCGACCGGGCGCGACAAGATCCTCATCGCCGGGGTCTCTGTCGAGGTCTGCGCCGCGTTTCCCGCGATCTCCGCGACCGCTGAGGGTTACGGGGCGTACGTCGCCGTCGATACCTCCGGCACCTTCTCCGCGACCAAGCGGGAGACGGGTCTGCTGCGGCTTCAGCAGGCAGGGGTGATCGTGAGTGACTACGCCTCACTCGTCGTCGAGATGCTCGCCGACAACGCGGATCCGCTCGCGCCTGGCGTGTACGCGGATCTGGATATGCCGTTCGCGGCACTTGTCGGGCAGCTCGCCGCCGCGCACGGTCGCTAGGTTTTTGCGGTCAGGGGGTGCCCCTGGCTGACGTTCGCGGGCTGCGGGTTGCGTGTGGCTTGGCGCGCAGTTCCCCGCGCCCCTTACGGGGCGGGTGCGCACACGTCGCGGGAGTCCAAGAGGTCGCTGAAGAAGGTCTCCGGGCGGGCGATCAGGGCCTGTTGGCGTTCGGCTTCGGTGATCGGTACGGCGTTGAGGATCCGCACGGGGGCGGTGCCGGTCTCGATGACGGCCCGCTGCCCGACCGTCCAGGGTCCGGCCAGGAAGACGCTGTGGCAGCCGGGGAAGGTGGGGATCTCGTCGGGGAAGCCGACGATTTCTCCCCAGCCCAGCGGCTCACCCCGGGTCCAGGGGTACGCGGCCAGGTTCGCGAGGCGCATCGCGAGCTGCTGCTCGTCACCGGGAGCGAGGGGGCCGCGCCGGAAGAGGCGGAGTTCGGCGCGGCCGCCGTCCGCGTTTTCCGCACGGGGCGGCATGGCGTGGGCCGACATGCCGATCGTCGCGAACGTGGTGGTCCCGTCCGGGCCCGTCGGGTCGTAGAGCATCACGTCGAGCCGTTCGAGGGGCGGCGGGCCCTGGTCGAAGGTGATGCCGTCGCGTTCCTCCCCCCACTCGTCGCGCAGGGCACGGAAAACGTCACGGAGTATCGGGGGAGCAGACACGTCCGTGATCCTAGCCGGGCCGCTCAACGCCCCCGCCCCGACTGAGTGAAGCGGACCGGCGTGCCGGGGGCGGCCTGCGCCGCAGCGCTCAGCGCTTCGGGCGGGACGACGCCGATGACGGGGTAGCCACCGGTCGTGGGATGGTCGGCGAGGAAGATCACGGGCCGCCCTTCGGGGGGTACCTGTATCGCGCCCAACGGCATTCCCTCGCTCGCCAACTCCCCTTCCCTGGCGCGGGCGAGGGCCGGGCCCTCGGTCCGCAGCCCGATCCGGTTGCTGGCGGCGGACACCCGGTAGGTGCCGGTGACGAGCGTGCGCAGTCCCTCCGCGGTGAACCAGTCGTCCCGCGGCCCGTAGCTGACGGGCAGCACCAGTTCGCGCGGGGGCGCCGCCCAGGGCGCCGCGTCGGGAACGACGCGGCCCGCCGCGGGGAGCGGGCCCGGGGTGCCGAGCGGGAGCACATCCCCGTCGCTCAGCGGGGCCGGGCCGAGCCCGGAGAGCAGATCGGTGGCGCGGCTGCCGAGCACCGGCTCGGCGCCGACGCCGCCGGCGAAGCCCAGATAGGAGCGCACCCCATGGGTGGCGGCGCCCACGTCGAGCACCGCACCAGGACGCAGCCGCAGGGGCTGCCCCCAGGGCGCCGGCCGCCCGTCGACCGCCACCCGGCAGGGCGCCCCGGTGACCACCGCGACGGTGGGGCCCAGCGCGCGCACCGTACAGCCGTTGAGGGTGGTCTCCAGCGTCGCGGCGGTCTCGGGGTTGCCGAGCAGCAGGTTGGCGAGGCGGTGCGCGGCCAGGTCGAGCGCGCCCGAGCGGGGCACGCCCAAGTGCGCGTACCCGGGGCGGCCCAGGTCCTGGACGGTGGTGAGCGCACCAGCCCGTACGGTCTCCAGTCCGCCCTCAGTCCGCACGGCCGCTCCCTTCGGACGGTGCCCCGGCTCCGTCAGGGGCGTCCGGCGCGTCCGGCGCGTCCAGGTCGTCCAGGTCGTCCAGGTCGTCCAGGGGGACGAAACGGACTCGGGTTCCGGGTGCCAGCAGGGCGGCCGGGGTGCGGCCGGTGTCCCACAGCACCGTCTCGGGGGCCGTCCCGATCAGTTGCCAGCCGCCGGGTGACGAGCGCGGATAGACGCCGGTGTAGGTGCCCGCGAGCCCGACGGCCCCGGCCGGGACCCGGGTGCGCGGGGTAGCGCGCCGGGGCACGTGGTACTGCTCGGCGAGCCCGGTCAGATAGCCGAAGCCCGGCGCGAACCCGCAGAAGGCGACCCGGAAGTCGGTGGCCGCATGCCGACGGGCCACCTCGTCCGGCGTGACCCCCCACAGCGCGGCGACCTCGGCGAGGTCGGGACCGTCGTAGCGGACGGGTATCTCCACCGCCTCCTCGTTGCGGCCGGTCAGCGGCGGTACATGCCAGCCGGGCAGCTCGGCGGCCAGCCGCCGCGCCGCGCCGCTGTCCCCGAACTCGTCGAGCAGCACGGTCCTGGCCCCGGGCACGATCTCCCGTACCGGCGGCAGGCTGCCTGCGGCCCGACGGCGCAGCAGCTCGGCGTGGAGGGCCTCGGTCTGCTCCGCCGTCGCGAGTTCGACCAGCAGGCCCCGGGTCCCCACCGGGCGGACCACGGGCCGGATGACGGAACGGACCACGGGAGGGGCGGGGGCAGCGGTCGGGTCGGCCGGAGTGCTCATGTGAAGGCCCGGACCTGTACGCCCGCCGTGGCCAGCTCCTCGCGTACGCGGCGGGCGAGCTGGGCGGCGGCGGGGGTGTCGCCGTGTACGCACAGCGAGCGGGCGCCGGCCGGCAGCACGGTGCCGTCGGCCGCGACGATCTCGCCGTCCCGGGCCAGCCGCACCGACCGCTTGACCACCTGTTCGGGGTCGTGGAGCACGGCGCCCGGTTCGGAGCGCGGCACCAGCGTGCCGTCGGGCCGGTAGGCGCGGTCGGCGAACGCCTCCTCGACCGTGGGCAGCCCGGCCGCAGCCGCAGCCGCCAGCAGCCGGGAACCCGGCAGCCCGAGCACGGGCAGCGGTCCTCCGTCCCCGGTCGCGGCGCCGGACAGCTGGACGCCCGCCACGACGGCGGCGGCCTGCTCCGCGTCGTGCACGGCGCGGTTGTACAGGGCGCCGTGCGGTTTGACGTAGGCGACGGCGGAACCGGCCGCGCGGGCGAAGATCTCCAGGGCGCCGATCTGGTACGCCACTTCGGCGGCCAGCTCGGCGGCGGGTACGTCCATCGCCCGGCGGCCGAAGCCGGCCAGGTCCCGGTAGGAGACCTGCGCCCCGATGCGGACGCCGCGCTCGGCGGCCAGCTCGCAGACGCGGCGCATGGTGAGCGGGTCACCGGCGTGGAAGCCGCAGGCGACATTGGCACTGGTGACCGAGGCGAGCAGGGCCTCGTCGTCGGTGAGCTGCCAGCGGCCGAAGCCCTCACCGAGGTCGGCGTTAAGGTCGATCTTCCGGTCCATCAGCAGCAACGTAAGCGATTGTTGAACAATCCGGCAAGAGTCCCCGGCGACGTCGTACTTCGCGGGCGCCGTTCTCCTGCCGCCCCGGGCCCGGCCGGCGCCCGCTCACCCAAGGGAGACCACAATGACCGCCGACCCGTCCGCCGCCCTCTCGGAGCTCGCCGCCGACCGGTCGCTGCTCGGGCGCACGAGTACGGCCGAGCGTGTCGCGGCCATCCTGCGCGAGCGGATCGCCCAGGGCTCCTTCCCGCCCGGCATCCGGCTCTCCGAGGAGCGGATCTGCGGCGCCCTGGGAGTCTCCCGCAACACGCTGCGGGAGGCGTTCCGGCTGCTGACCCACGAACGACTGCTCGTCCACCGGCTCAACAGGGGCACCTTCGTCCGCGTACTGACCGATACCGACATCCGCGATATCTACCGCGTACGACGCCTGGTCGAGTGCGCCGCCGTGCGCGGGCTGGGTGAGCCGCCGTACGACGTGACGGAGGTACGGGCGGCCGTCTCGGCGGGCGAGAGGGCCGCGGCCGACGGGCAGTGGCAGGAGTGCTCCACCGCGAACATCCGCTTCCATCAGGCGCTGGCCTCGCTGGCCGGGAGCGCCCGTACGGACGAGATGATGCGCGGCGTGCTGGCCGAACTGCGGCTCGCCTTCCACATCATGGGCGACCTGCGCCGCTTCCACGACCCGTATCTGACCCGCAACCAGGAGATCGTCCGGGCCCTGGAGGCGGGCGACGCGGCGGGCGCGGAGCGGCTGCTGGACGCCTACCTGGAGGACTCGCTGCGGCAGCTGCTGGACGCCTACCCGGAGGAGACCCCCGGGGAATGAGCGTCACCGCCCAGGGTGGTGACGGTTGCACACGGGGCGGTGACGGCGGGCCGGGATTTCCGTATGAGTGAGGTGCCTCACTCTTGTCGGATCGTTCAACAATCCTCTAGCCTCCCGAGGAATTCGCTCACGGAAGGCGGACGACATGATCGTTCTCCTCGGCGTCCTCGTAGTGGTCCTCGGCTTCGCGACGCGCCGCAACCCCCTGCTCGTCGTCGGCGTGGCGGGGATCGTCACCGGACTGCTGGGCAAGCTCTCCCCCGTCGAGATCCTCAAGACCTTCGGGGAAAGCTTCGCGTCCAGCCGCTCGGTGACCATCTTCGCCATCACGCTGCCCGTCATCGGCCTGCTGGAGCGCAACGGCCTCCAGCAACAGGCCCGTACGCTCATCGGCAAGCTCGGCACCAAACTCACCACAGGGCGTTTTCTGACCCTGTATCTGCTGCTGCGGCAGGTCACCGCCGCCGTGGGGCTGCAGACCATCGGCGGGCCCGCGCAGAGCGTCCGCCCCATGATCGCGCCGATGGCGGAAGCCGCCACCGAACGCCGGAACAGCGGGCGGCCGCTGCCCGAGAAGGTCCGCGAGAAGGTCCGCTCGCACGCCGCGGGCACCGACACCGTGGGGCTGTTCTTCGGCGAGGACTGCTTCTTGGCCATCGGCTCCATCCTGCTGATCACCGGCCTGGTCAACAGCACCTACGACACACACCTGGAACCGCTGCACCTCGCGCTGTGGGCGATACCCACCGCCGTGTGCGCCTTCTTCGTCCACGGTGGCCGGCTGCTGCGGCTGGACCGCACGCTGGAGCGCGAACTGGTCACCGCGAACGCGCAGCTGGCCGTCGAGCAGGAGGACGCGCTGGACCGCAGCGCCCGTAGCGAGGAAGGCGGGGCTGCCAAGTGATCAAGTCCGAGTGGTTCTTCTGGCTCGTCGGTGCCGTCTTCCTCGCCATGGCGGCACAGATGGTCTTCGACCGCAGCAACCCCAAACGGCACGGCACCGCCGCCTTCTGGGGCCTGCTGGGCCTGTGCTTCTTCTACAGCACCTGGGTCAACGAGAAGTCCCTGCCCGCCGAGCCGCTGGGCGTCGCCGTCCTCGTCCTCATCTGCCTCGGCGGCTTCAACCTCACCGGCAAGGGCAAGCCCGACACCACCAGCGAGAGCGAACGCACCCGGCTCGCCGCCCGCTTCGGCGGCAAGCTGTTCATCCCCGCGCTGACCATTCCGCTGATCGCCATGGTGTGCGCCGTACTCGTCGACAAGTGGAAGATCGGCGGCACCCCGCTGCTGGAGGAGGGCAGCGAGACCATCCTCGGCCTCGGTCTGGGCGCCATCGTGGCACTGGGCGTGGGCATGTGGGTGCTGCGCGAACGCCGGGTGACCGTACCGCTGCACGCCGGGCGCGGACTGCTGGAGTCGATGGGCTGGGCGCTGCTGCTGCCCCAGCTGCTGGCCGTGCTGGGGGCCATCTTCCAGACGGCGGGCGTCGGCACCCAGGTACGGAAGATCACCGAGTCGGTGCTGCCCGACGGGCAGAAGCTGGCCGCCGTGGCGCTGTACTGCGTCGGCATGGCCGTCTTCACCATGATCATGGGCAACGCCTTCGCCGCCTTCCCCGTCATGACCGCCGCCGTCGGCTGGCCGGTGCTGATCGAGCAGCTGAACGGTGACCCCGCCGCCGTGCTCGCCGTCGGCATGCTCGCCGGGTTCTGCGGCACGTTGTGCACCCCGATGGCGGCCAACTTCAACCTCGTCCCCGCCGCGCTGCTCGAACTCAAGGACCAGTACGGGCCGATCAAGGCCCAGGTGCCGACCGCGGGCATCGTGCTGGGCTGCAACATCCTCATCATCTATCTCTTCGCGTTCTAGGAGTTCCGGAGTTCCGGAGCCCCGGCCCGGGGCGCCCGGCCGTCCGGCGAACGCCCCCGGCCACGATCGTCAAGTCGGAGCTGAATGCGCATGTCTTCCGTCAAGGTGCTGGTCACCGGATTCGCGCCGTTCGCCGGTGCGGAGGTCAACCCGTCCTGGCAGGCCGCCGAACTGCTCGCCGCCCGGCCCCCGGCCGGACTCGACGTCAGCGCCGCTCAACTGAGCTGCGTCTTCGGTACCGCGCTCGACGAACTGCGGACCGCGGTGGACGCCGCCGGGCCGGGGCTGGAACTGGTCGTCTGCCTGGGGCAGGCGGGCGGGCGCCCCGATCTCACCGTTGAACGCGTCGCCATCAACGTGGACGACGCGCGGATACCCGACAACGCGGGCCGGCAGCCCGTGGACGAACCCGTCGTCCCCGGCGGTCCCGCCGCGTACTTCAGCACCCTGCCGGTCAAGGCGTGCGTCGCCGCCGCCCGCGACGCCGGGATCCCCGCCTCGGTCTCGCAGACGGCCGGCACCTTCGTGTGCAACCACGTCTTCTACGGACTCGCCCACCTGCTCGCCACCGAACGGCCCGGCGTGCGGGGCGGCTTCGTCCATGTCCCGTACTCCCCGCAACAGGTGGCGGACCGCCATCCGGCACCGCCCTCGCTGTCCGTACCCGACGCGGTACGCGGCCTGGCCGCCCTGCTGACCGCCGCCGCCCACACCACCACCGATCTCCGCGAACCGGGAGGGGCAACACATTGAGCCCCCTGACAGCGCGCGCCGCGCGGTTCGCCGAGGTGGCGCTCGCCAACATCACCCGCGAGTACCCGAACGCTCCCGCCCATCTGCTCACGGGGCCCGCAGAGCTCGTTCCGCCCCGGGTGCTCCATCCCGCGTTCTACGGCGCCTACGACTGGCACTCCTCCGTCCATATGCACTGGCTGCTCCTACGGCTGCTGCGAATCCCCTGGCACGGCGAGGGGCGGGAGGGGAAACCGGGAGAGGGAGAGCTACGGGAGGGGAACCTCGGGGAGGGGGAACTGCGGGAGGGGAACCTCGGGGAGGGGGAACTGCGGGAGGCGAAGCCGCGAGAGGCTGAGCTGTGGGAGGGGGAGCCGGGGGAGGGGGAACTGCGGGAGGCGAAGCTGCGAGAGGCTGAGCTGTGGAAGGGGGAGCCGCAGGAGGCGAAGCCGCGGGAAGCGGAGCTGCGAGAGCGGCGCGCCGCGGTGGTGCGTGCGTTGCACTCCCATCTGACCCCTGAGGCCCTCGCCACCGAGACCGCCTACCTCCGTGCCCATCCCTCCTTCGAGCGGCCCTACGGCTGGGCCTGGCTGCTGGCGCTCACAAGCGAGAGCAGCGCTCTGCTTTCGGAGCATGAGGAGGAGAGGGAGCGGGCGAGGGAGCGGGAGGGAGCGGCGCTCGCGGGCGAGAGCGGTGCTCCGGTTCCAGAGCACACGGCGACGGAAGCGGCGCGCACAATCGAGAGCAGTGCTCCCATTCCGGAGCACACGGCCACCGGAACAGCGCGCACAACCGAGAGCGGTGCTCTCGAAATGGTGCGGCAGTGGCGTGCCGCGCTGGCCCCCGCAGCCGAGGCGGTCGCCGAACTGGTGCTGGCCTGGCTGCCGAAGGCGACGTACCCCGTTCGGCACGGTACGCACGCGAACAGCGCGTTCGCGCTCGGCCTTCTCCTCGACAGCGCCGAACGCGCGGGCCAGCAGCGGCTGGTGGGGCCGGTGGTGGCGAAGATCCGCGAGTGGTACGTCCCCGACCACGGCGCCGCCACCCGGTGGGAGCCGTCGGGGCAGGACTTTCTCTCCCCGCTGCTCTGCGAGGCGGACGCGGTGCGCCGGGTGCTGTCGCGGGGGGAGTTCGCCGCATGGCTGGAGCGTTTCCTGCCCGAGCTGGACAGCACCGGCGGACCGGAGTTCCTGCCGCCACCGCGGGTGTCGGACCCGGCCGACCCGCAGCTCGGGCATCTGCTCGGCCTCTGCCTGAGCCGGGCCGCGGCGCTGCGCGGTATCGCCGGTGCGCTCCCGTCCGACGACCCGCGCGTCGCCACCCTCACCACGGCGGCCGAGGCCAACCTGGCGGCGGGACTGCCGGCCACCACCTCGGGCGACTTCACCACGGACCACTGGCTCGCGACGTTCGCCACGCTCGCGCTGGGTGGCGGCATCGCCGCCTGACGGGAGGGCGGGCGGGGGCGCTGCCTGACGGGAGAGCCCGGGCGGGATTCAGCGGAGCAGGGGGCTGACTTCCTGGGCGGCGAAGCGGACGAACGCCTCCGGGTCGGGTTCGTCCGCTGTGGGCTGGAGGATGACGGTGTCGGCGCCGGCCTCCAGGGCCGCTCGGACCGCCTCCGCCACCGTCGCGGCGTCCCCTGCGACGCCGGGCCCGGTGGCGGGGTCGTGGCCCTCGCGGGCGAGTTCGGCCCGGAGCCGGGCTGCGGCGTCGGGGCCGGTGGCGGTGTTGAGGTAGTGGACGACCTGGTGGCGGTCGGTGCGTCCGGCCGCCGCACGTCCCTCGTCGATGAGCTGCCGCGCCCGGCGGATGCCCGCGAGGGAGGTGTTGGCGTCAAGCACCGTACCGTCCGCCGCCTCGCCGCTGAGCCGCAGTGAACGCGGGCCGCGCGCCCCCGCGAACACCGCCGTGTCCGCGTCAGCGGCCGATTCCGCGGCAGCGGCGGTAGTCGGATCCGCCTCGGGGGGCCGGGTGGGCGGCGGCCAGTCCAGGGCGACGCCCTCCAGCCGCACGTACCGGCCCTGGGTCGTGACCCGCTCCCCGCGCAGCAACGCCCGCATGGCGTCGAGGTGTTCGCGCAGCAGGGTGACCGGCGAGTCGGCGCGCGCTCCGACCTGGCCCATCCAGTCCTGTACGCCGTGGCCGAGCCCCACCGCGAACCGGCCGGGGAAGAGGCGGCGCAGCGTGGCCGTCTCCATGGTGGTCAGCGCTACGTTGCGCAGCGGGACGGGCAGCAGTCCGACGCCCACCCGCAGCCGTTCGCTCCAGGCCAGGGCGGCGGCGGCCGTGGCGATGCCGCTCTCCAAGAAGCAGTCCTCCCACAGCCACAGCTGCTCCAGCCCTGCCTCGTCGGCGGCGCGCACGACGCTCCGTAGCCGTTCGGGCGGCAACTGCGGCCGGAAGACGGCACCGAGGGAACCGACAGCACCAAAAGATGTCATACGACTGTTCCTACCCCGCCGCAGGCGCCCTCGGCAACGGAATACCTCCCGCCCTTTCCGGCCCGGACTCCCCCGGTCTCTCCCCCACTCGTCATTCCTCCGGTGGGAAGACCGGTTCGCCCGTCTCGGCAAGGGTGATGGTGATGGCCTCGACGGGGCAGCTCTCGGCGGCGCTCAGCACCTCTTCGCAGGGTTCGCGGTCGGGCGTGACGGGGCAGGACTGGCGGGCGGCATCCAGCCGGAACTCCTCCGGCGCGCCGCCCACGCACATCCCCGACCCGATACACAGTTCCCGGTCCACCTCGACGTGCCAACGGTCAGCCATCGGCCCTTCCCTCCTCCCACGCACCTCTCCCGGCGCAGGGTTCACGCCTCCGCGGGCAGGTGGATCATCTTGTGCTCCAGGTACTCGGCGTAGCCCTCGGGGCCGAACTCGCGGCCGATGCCGGAGTGCTTGTAGCCACCGAAGGGCCCGAGCATGTCGAGGCTGAAGGTGTTGACGGAGTACGTGCCGGTGCGGACGCGGCGGGCGACATCGATGCCGTGTTCGGTGTCGGCGGTCCATACGCTGCCGGAGAGGCCGTAGTCCGAGTCGTTGGCGATGCGGACAGCCTGCTCCTCGTCGTCGTACGGCAGCAGGCAGATGACGGGGCCGAAGATCTCCTCGCGGGCGATGCGCATGGAGTTGTCGACGTCGCCGAAGAGGGTGGGTTCTACATACCAACCGGTCGGCATTGATTCGGGCCTCCCCCCGCCCGCCAGCACCTTGGCGCCCTCCTCCTGGCCGAGGGCGATGTAGTCGAGGGAGCGGCGGCGCTGGCGTTCGGCGACCAGGGGGCCGACCTCGGTGGCGGGGTCGAGCGGGTCGCCGACGGCCAGCCCGTCGGCGGCGGCCTTGAAGCGCTCGGCGATCTCGTCGTAGTGGCTGCGCGGCGCGAGGATGCGGGTCTGGGCCACACACGCCTGGCCGTTGATCATCCAGGCGAACGGGGTGATGCCGGCGACGGCGGCGTCCAGGTCGGCGTCGGGCAGGATGACGGCGGCCGACTTGCCGCCCAGTTCCAGGGTGACCCGCGTCAGATTGCGGGAGGCCACCTCCATCACCCGCTTCCCGGCGGCCACGGAGCCGGTGAAGGACACCTTGTCGACGCCCGGGTGCCCGACGAGGTACTCGCTCACCTCGCGGTCGGCGGGGAGGATCGACAGCACGCCCGGGGGCAGCCCGGCCTCATCGGCGATCTCGGCCAGCAGATAGGCGTCCAGCGGGGTCTCCGGCGAGACCTTCAGGATTGCCGAACAGCCGGACAGCAGCGCGGGGGCCAGCTTCGCGGCGGCGGTGAACTGGGGCACGTTCCAGGGCACCACCGCCGCCACCACACCCACCGGTTCCCGGCGCACCAGCAGCGGGCCGAGCACCCCGGCCCTGCGTTCCTCGTACGGGAATTCCGCGGCGATCTTGAGCGCGGCGTCCCACACCATCGTCGCGGCGAGGGACTGGACCATGACGGCCGAGGTGTAGGGGGTGCCGTTCTGGGCGCTGATGACCTTGGCGATCTCCTCGCTGCGTACGGCGAACGCGTCCTTGATGCGGGTGACGGTCTCGATCCGTTCGGCCTGCGGGCGGTCGGCCCACACCCCGGAGTCGAAGGACTCGCGGGCGGCGCGTACGGCGCGGTCGACGTCCTCGCGTGCGGCGTGCGGGACGCGGCCGATGGGCTGCTCGGTGTGCGGGGAGACCACCTCGATGCTCCGGTCGCCGGCCGGGTCGGTGAAGGTGCCGCCGATGTAGAACTGCCGGTGGTCGGCGTAGGCGATGCCGCCGCTTCCGCCGGGGCCTTCGGGGTTGCTGGAGTTGTCCGTCATGACCGTGCCCTCCCTCTCCCGCCCGCCAGCGACAGCTGCGGGGCTGTGACGCCCGACAATTACCTGACAGCGCATCAGAACTGTTACCAGTTCTAGTTCTAGGGGACAATGCCTCTGCCGGACCGCCGTCCGGAGGCGGCGCGGCCGTCGCAACCGCGCACGGAACCGGGGGGAGCCGCCGCCCATGACGAACGGACCGCAGACCGACGACCACGGACCGCGGGCCGACGACCATGGACCGCGGGTCACCGACCACGGGGGCGGAATCTGGAGCATCCCCGTACCCATCCCGGACAACCCCCTCGGACACACCCTCGTCCATGTGATCGAGACGGACGCGGGCCCCGTGCTGGTGGACACCGGCTGGGACGACCCCACCTCCTGGCAGACCCTCACCGACGGGCTCGCCGCGTGCGGTACCTCCGTCGCGGCGCTGCACGGTGTGCTCGTCACCCACCACCACCCCGACCACCACGGCCTGTCGGCGCGGGTACGGGAGGAGTCGGGCGCCTGGATCGCCATGCATGCGGCGGACGCCGCCGTCGTCCGCCGCACCCGCAGCTCGGACCAGAGCCAGTGGCTCGGCTACCTCGCCGAGAAGCTCGCCGCCGCCGGCGCGCCGGACGCGCATACGCAACCGCTGCGCACAGCCCTCGCGGAGGGCCGGGGCCGGACGCTGCCGGGAGCGCGGGCCGCCCTGCCCGACCGGGAGATCGAGCCGAACGAACTGCTCGCCCTGCCAGGGCGGCGGCTGCGCGCCGTGTGGACCCCCGGACACACCCCGGGGCATGTGTGCCTGCACCTGGAGGAGCAGCACCCGGACCGTTCCGGCGGGGGCGGGCGGCTGTTCTCCGGCGACCATCTGCTGCCGACGATCAGCCCGCACATCGGCCTGTACGAGGACCCGGACAGCGACGAGATCACTGATCCGCTCGGCGACTACCTCGACTCCCTGGAACGGATCGCCAGGCTGCGGCCCGCCGAGGTACTGCCCGCGCACCAGTACGCGTTCACGGATGCGCAGGCCCGCGTGGACGAGCTCACCGCTCACCATGCAGAGCGGCTCACCGACCTGAGAGCACTGCTCTCGGAGCGCGACCTGACCCCCTGGCAGCTCGCCGAGACCATGCGCTGGAACCGCCCTTGGGAGGAGATCCCGTTCGGCTCCCGCAACATCGCCGTGGCCGAGGCCGAGGCCCACCTGCGCCACCTGGTCAAGCTCGGCCACGCGGAGGCCGTCCCCGCCAGCACCCCGGTCACGTACCGCGCCACCGACTGACAGCGGAAGCGGCAGCGACACCGGCAGCAACAACAACGACGGCGGCACCGGCACCGGCACCGGCACCGGCACCGGCGGACGAAGCGGGACCGGGCCGACGGAACGGCCGAGTGGGCGGTCCGGCTACAGTGGCCGACAGCCAGACAACGCCTCCGACCGGGGGAAGCCGGTGCAAATCCGACGCTGACCCGCAACCGTGAGCGGCCCGCCACACCGTCGCCGTACGTCGGCCGCGGTCGCATCCCGCGACCCGGCAGACGCGCACACGCACGGAGCAGCAGACCGCAAGCCGGAGCACCCGGGCGGAGGTGGGCTCCTGTGGCCGAACCAGGCCACCGGCCCGTCGAGGTATACGGAGCCGAGCCCGGTGCACCGCGGTGCGGGGCCGCGAACTCGCGAGTCCCGACGGCGAGGCGGCCGTGCCCGGCTGCGGTCCGCCCCCGTCACCTCCCGTCACCGAAAGGCACTCGCAATGTCACCGCGCCGCCGTCGCGCCACGGTCCTCGCCGCCGCCACCGTGCTGTGCGGGACAGCCGCACCCGTGGCATCCGCCACCCCGTCCCTGGCATCCGCCACCGCGCCCGCAGCCACCGTCGCCGCCACTCCGTCCAAGCCGTCCAAGCTCCCGGACGGGCTCTACGGGACGGCAGACCCCAAGTACGACGGCGTGTGGCGGCAGTCGATGGCGCTGCTCGCACTGGACGGCACCGGTGCCGTGCCCGCGAAGAAGGCCGTGGACTGGCTCGCCGAACAGCAGTGCGCCGACGGCTCGTTCACCGCGTACCGCGCCGACACCGGGAAGAAGTGCGACCCGGACTCAACCCCCTCCGACACCAACGCGACCGCCCTCGCCGTCCAGGCGCTCGCCGCCGTCGGCGGCCGGAGCGACGTGGTACGGGAGGCCGTGGAGTGGCTCACCTCGGTCCAGAACAAGGACGGCGGCTGGGGCAGCGCACCGCACGCCGCCTCCGACGCCAACTCCACCTCACTGGTCATCGGCGCCCTGCACGCCGTGGGCAAGGACCCGGCGAAGTCCACAGCGCAGGGCGGCGATTCCCCGTACGACGCGCTGCTGTCCTTCCAGCTCACCTGCGGCTCAAAGGGCATCGATGAGGCCCCCGGCCAGCAGGGGGCCTTCGCCTACCAGCCGGACAAGAAGGGCAGGCTCGCCCCGAACGACGACGCCACTGCCGCCGCCTCGCTCGCCGCGCTGGGCGAGGGCGCGTTGCCCGAGCCGTTGGCCAAGAACGGCAAGGATGGCAAGGCAGGCAAGGACGGCAAGGACAAGCCGGTCGAGCCGCTGAAGTGCGCCTCGGGCGGGGAGGAGAAGAGCGGCAACGGTGTCCCGGGTGGGCGTAAGGCGGCGGCCGGCGCAGGGGCCGCGTATCTGGCCGACACGCTGAAGAAGAACGGCGGCCACTTCAACTCGGTGACGACCGGCGCCGCCAAGGAGCAGCCCGACTTTGCCAACACCGCGGACGCCGTTGTCGCACTGGCCGCGGGCGGCCACCGCAAACCGGCCGAGTTCTCCCTGAACTGGCTCGCGAAGAACCTCGACAAGTGGGACAAGTCCAAGAACGACCCGGCCGCCATCAGCTCCCTCATGCTCGCCTCCCGCGCGGCAGGCGGCGACCCCACCGAGCTCGGCGGCACCGACCTCCTCTCCCGCCTCAACCACACCGGCCCGAAGCCCGCCAAGATGCCGGCCGACGACGCCGGCTCCTCGTCCTCCGAGAAGAAGGACGACGGCGCCACCATCCCCGTCTGGGCCTTCATCCTGGTCGGCCTCGCCGTCGGCGCCGGCTTCGGCATCCTGCTGAGCGGCCGCCGCAAGAGGCAGCAGCTGTGAGGGCCCGGACACGGACGGGGCCCCTGGCACGGACGGGGCCCCTGGCACGGACGGGGTCTCCGATACGAACGGGGTCTCCCCCGCCCGGAGCTGGCCGGAGAGCAGGGGGGAGGGCCATGAGTGTGTCGGCCGCCGCCCTCGCGGCGCTCGTTCTGCTCCCGGCCACCCCGGCAAGCGGGTCCGCCGTTCGGCACCCTGCTGCCGACGCGGACGGCTACCGCTACTGGTCGTTCTGGCAGCAGAAGAAGAACGGTTCCTGGTCGTACGCCACCGAGGGACCGGCCACCCAGCGCCCCGAGGACGGTGACACCCTCGGCTTCCGCTTCGCTCTGAGCGAGAACTCCCAGCAGGCCGACAAACCGCGCGGCACCGTCACCTTCGCCGACGCCTGCGCGAAGACAGCAGCCAAGGCGGACAGCAAACGGGTCGCCGTCCGCATCGACTTCGGCACCCGCACCGACGCCCCCAAGGGCGAGCCCAAATCCCCGCCCGCTCCCCATACCGGCTGCGCGCGCATACCTGAGAACGGCACCGCAGCCGACGCCCTCGCCAAGGTCGCCACCCCGCTGCGCTACAACTCCCAGGCCCTGCTGTGCGCCATCGCCCACTACCCCGCCAAGGGGTGCGGCGAGCAGGCGAAAGGCGACGGCGGAAGCAGCGACAACGGAACCGCGAAACGGGACGGGAGCGCCGGGAGCGAGGATGGCAAGGACCGCCAAGGGGACGGCATATCGACGGGGCTGGGCCTGACAGCAGGCATCGCGGCAGTGGCGATCCTCGGTGCCGCGGCACTGTGGCAGGCGCGCCGCCGAAGGCAGTAGCTGATGCACCGCTCAACATCGAGAGCACTGCTCACCAAGCGAGCGGCGGCCGGGTCCGGGGCCGCGGCAGGTTCCGGGACGGGGGCGGGGGCAGAGGCCGTGGCCGGGACCCGGGCCGGGGCGGTGCGCCGCTCTCTTCCGAGAGCACCGCTCTCGACCCGCAGCACCGCTCTGCACCCGGGCGCGTGGTGGCTCTGGGCCCTGGGCCTGGCCACCGCTGCCTCCCGCACCACCAACCCCCTTCTCCTCGCCCTGCTGATCGCGGTGGCGGGCTACGTCGTCGCCGTACGCCGCACCGACGCGCCCTGGGCCCGCTCCTACACCGCGTTCCTCAAGCTGGGCATCCTCGTACTCGCCATCCGTCTCGTGTTCGCGTTCTTCCTCGGCTCCCCCATCCCCGGCAGCCGTGTACTCGCCGAACTGCCCGAGGTGCCGCTGCCCGAGTGGGCCCGTGGCGTACGGATCGGCGGGCGCGTCACGGCGGAGGGCATGGTCTTCGCACTGTACGACGGGCTCAAACTGGGGACCCTGCTCGTCTGCGTCGGCGCCGCGAACGCGCTCGCCAACCCCGCGCGGCTGCTCAAGTCCCTGCCCGGCGCGCTCTACGAGGCGGGAGTCGCGGTGGTGGTGGCGATGACGTTCGCCCCCAACCTCGTCGCCGACGTACGACGGCTACGGGCGGCCCGCCGGCTGCGGGGACGCACCGACCGCGGGCTGCGCGGCTTCCTCCAGGTCGGACTCCCGGTGCTGGAAGGCGCGTTGGAACGCTCGGTGGCGCTCGCGGCAGCGATGGACGCGCGCGGCTACGGCCGCACGGCGCAGGTACCGGCCGCCGTACGCCGTACCACCACGGCGCTGACCCTCGGCGGACTGCTCGGTGTGTGCGCGGGAACGTACGGTCTGCTGGCTGCCGAAGGCGCGGGCTTCGGCCTGCCCGTACTGCTGGCAGGACTGGCCCTCGCCATGGCCGGACTCCGGCTGGGCGGCAAGCGGGCAGCCCGCACCCGTTACCGTCCCGACCGCTGGGGGACCCGCGCCTGGCTGGTCTCCGCGTCCGGCGCCGCCGTCGCGGCACTGATGATCGCGGCCGCCGACGCCCTTCCCGAACCACTGAACCCCCCGGCCGTACCGCTCACCGCACCCCGTCTCCCTCTCTGGCCGGCCGCCGCCGTCCTCCTCGGCCTCCTCCCCGCGGTCCTCGCCCCGGCACCGGCCCGCTCCCCAGGATCGGCCCCGTCATCGGCACCGGCACCGGCCTCGGCATCCGCACCGGCCGGTGAACCCCGGCTGCGCGCCACGGGGATCGGGAACGAGGAGAGGGAGGGCGGGCCCCGGTCCCGTTCCGCGCGGGCACTGCGGGGCCGACAGCACGACGAGGAGAGTCGCAGTGATCACCTTTGAACAGGTCACCGTCGTCCACGACGGCGCGGCGTCCCCAGCCCTCCCCGTGGTGAACGCCCACATCCCGGAGGGCGAACTGTGTCTGCTCATCGGGCCGAGCGGAGCGGGCAAGTCCACGCTGCTGGGCACCGTCCCGGGCCTGGTCCCGCACTTCACCGGCGGCACCCTGCACGGCCGGGTGACCGTGGCGGGCCGTGACACCCGTACCCACAAGCCCCGCGAACTCGCCGACATCGTGGGCACCGTGGGCCAGGACCCGCTCGCCCACTTCGTCACCGACACGGTCGAGGACGAACTGGCCTACGGCATGGAGTCGCTGGGCCTGCCCCCGGGCACCATGCGCCGCCGCGTCGAAGAGACCCTCGACCTGCTCGGTCTCAACGAACTCCGGGACCGGCCCATCTCCTCCCTCTCCGGCGGCCAGCAACAGCGCGTTGCCATCGGCTCCGTACTCACCCCGCACCCCAAGGTCCTCGTACTCGACGAACCCACCTCCGCGCTGGACCCGCCCGCCGCCGAGGAAGTGCTGGCCGTCCTCCAACGGCTGGTCCACGACCTGGGCACCACCGTCCTGATGGCCGAACACCGGCTGGAGCGCGTCGTGCAGTACGCGGACCAAGTACTGCTGCTGGCCCCGGAGTGCGAGGGGGGCGGAGGCGAGGGGTCCGGGGGCGAGGGGGCCGGAGGCG
>NZ_JBQQBV010000021.1:0-135727 GCF_052246355.1 Streptomyces sp. 3N207
CCCACCCACCCGTCACCCCGCAATCACAGTGGCGCCCCGCACCGAGCCCGGTTCGGCACCGCCGGGCTCGGTGTGGTCGGTTGCTCGCCGTTGCGGCGGAGAAAAATGGGAAACCGGCGCCTAGTCAGGTGGTCTCGGAGTCCTGCAAGGTGGTTACTTCCACCGGCGTGCCCGTTGCGCGCGACAGTTCACAGGCTTCCGCGGTCAGGAGCGCCGCGAGAGCCTCCTGACCGTCGCAGGGGTTGGGGATCTCTCCGCGGAGGGCGCGGATGAAAGCGGCAATCTCCGCCTCGTACGCAGGGCCGAACCGGTCGAGGAAGCCGGGCCAGGGTTTCTCCGGGGCCCAAGGGGCGGTCGGCTCCAGCGAGGTGAGGGGCGTGCGTGCGTCCAGGCCGACGGCGAACTGGTCCAGCTCACCTGCGAGCTCCATCCGCACGTCGTAGCCGGCCCCGTTGAGCCGCGTGGCGGTGGCAGTGCACAGGGTGCCGTCGTCCAGGGTGAGGAGCGCGGCGGCGGTGTCCACGTCGCCCGCCTCCGCGAACATGGCGGGTCCCGCGGCGGAGCCGGCCGCGTAGACGGACACGACCTCCCGGCCGGTCACCCAGCGCACCGCGTCGAAGTCGTGGACGAGACAGTCCCGGTAGAGCCCTCCCGAGTGCGGAAGGTACTCGGCGGGCGGCGGCGCCGGGTCCGAGGTGAGGGCCCGGACGGTGTGCAGCCGTCCCAGCCGCCCGGCCTGCACAGCCTCCCGCGCCGCCACGTACCCGGCGTCGAAGCGCCGCATGAAGCCGATCTGCAACAGGGTGCCCGCCGCCTCCACTTCCGCAAGTGCTTCGCGGGTGCCCGCCAGGTCCAGCGCGATGGGCTTCTCGCAGAAGGTGGGGAGTCCGCGCCGGGCCGCCGCGCGGATCAGCTCGGCGTGTGAGGCGGTCGCCGAGGCGATGACCAAGGCGTGGATGTCCAGCGAGAACAGCTCGGCGACGCTCGGCACCGAGGTGGCGTCGAGCGCGGCGGCGACCTCGACGGCGCGCATCGCGTCCGCGTCCGTGACCACCAGCTCGGTGACCTCGGGATGGGCGCTGAGCGTGCGTGCGTGCAGGGTTCCGATCCGGCCGGTGCCGATGAGTCCGATGCGCATGGCCCTACGCTGGCGCGCCGCACTCGGCGCTGTCAACGTTTTGTCTTTTCGTCCTGACAATCGAATGTACGGTTCCCGGTAGCACGGAAGAGCACTACGCTCCCCTCCGTGGCCAAGAATGATCCGGTGGACCTCCAGCTCAGTGTGGACCGTTCCAGTCCCGTCCCGCTCTACTTCCAGCTCTCCCAGCAACTCGAGAGCGCCATCGAGCAGGGAAGACTGGCACCGGGCAGCCTGCTGGGGAACGAGATCGAACTGGCGGGCCGCCTCGGGCTGTCCCGTCCCACGGTCCGGCAGGCCATCCAGTCCCTCGTCGACAAGGGGCTGTTGGTGCGCCGCCGCGGCATCGGCACGCAGGTCGTACACAGCCAGGTCAAGCGGCCCATGGAGCTGAGCAGTCTCTACGACGACCTGGAGGCGGCCGGCCAGCGCCCGGCGACCCGGGTGCTGCGGCAGGCCGTGGAGGAGGCGACGGCCGAGGTCGCCGCCGCGCTGGCGGTGCCGGAGGGCACCGAGGTGCTGCTCGTGGAGCGGCTGCGGCTGGCGCACGGCGAACCGATGGCCCATATGCGCAACCATCTGCCGGCCGACCTGCTCTCCCCGGAGCAGCGCGAGCTGGAGACGACAGGGCTCTACCGGCTGATGCGCGGGGCCGGGGTGACGCTGCACTCCGCCCGGCAGACCGTGGGCGCGCGGGTCGCCGACTCGGCCGAGGCGGAACTGCTGGGGGAGGTCGAGGGTGCTCCGCTGCTGACCATGCAGCGCACGACGTACGACGACACGGGGCGGGCCGTCGAGTACGGCTCGCACCTCTACCGCGCTTCCCGCTACTCCTTCGACTTCCAGCTGCTGGTGCGTCCTTGAGAGGTGTCCTGATGAGAGAGCCCGGCGACGGTCCCATGGACAGATCCGTTGACGGTCACCCCACTCGCCGCTACATATCCGGGGCAGGTCGGGCGGGAGCGGACCCGTCGGACGGTTTCCGGCCACCGTGGCGGATACTTGGGCGAAGGTCCAGGGCGATTCCCGACGGTGACCGTCTACCTATCCGTACCGAGAGAGCAGAACAGGTGGCCAGCGTGCAGAGGTCCCGGCGAAGGTCCCGTCCGTCCCGCAGATCCATACGCGCGGCGGGGGCCGCGCTGGCGGCGACGATCGTCGCGGCGGGTGCGCTCGCCGGATGCAGCAGCACCGGCGGCAAGCGGGCCGAGGAGGCGCGGGAGAACGCGGCCTCCGGCAAGGCCAACGTCACCACCCCGCGCTGGAAGATAGCCATGGTCACGCACTCCGGCGACGGCGACACCTACTGGGACATCGTGCAGAGCGGCGCCAAGCAGGCCGCCGCAAAGGACAACATCGAGTTCCTCTACTCGCACGACAAGGAAGCCGGCAAGCAGGCGCAGCTCGTCCAGACGGCGATCGACAAGAAGGTGGACGGCCTGATCGTCACCCTCGCCAAGCCGGACGCCATGAAGAGCGTGGTCAAGAAGGCCGTCAAGGCGGGCATTCCGGTCATCACCATCAACTCGGGCCAGGAGGTCTCGCAGGACTTCGGTGCCCTGACCCACATCGGCCAGGACGAGGTGCTGGCAGGCGAGGCCATTGGCCGCGAACTGAACAAGCGGGGCAAGAAGAAGGCCATCTGCCTGGTCCACGAGCAGGGCAACGTCGGCCACGAGCAGCGCTGCGACGGCATCGAGAAGACCTTCGACGGCAAGGTCAAGCCCCTGTTCGTGGACGGCACCAACATGCCCGGCGTGCAGTCGTCGGTGGAGGCCAAGCTCCAGTCGGACAAGAAGGTCGACGCCGTCGTCACGCTCGGCGCGCCCTTCGCGGCCACCGCGGCGCAGGCCAAGAAGAACGCCGGCAGCAAGGCCGAGATCGACACCTTCGACCTCAACGACAAGGTCGCTGCCGGGCTCAAGGACGGCACGATCGGCTTCGCCGTCGACCAGCAGCCCTACATGCAGGGGTACGAGGCCGTCGACCTGCTCTGGCTCTACCGCTACAACGCCGACATGCTCGGCGGCGGCAAGCCCGTACTCACCGGGCCGCAGATCCTCACCAAGAAGGACGCCGGCAAGCTGGAGGAGCTGACGAAGCGGGGGACCCGATGACGGTCACGACCCCGTCCGGCAACCAGGACAACCAGCCCGGCAACCAGAGCAACCAGAGCAACCAGAGCAACCAGGGCGACAAGGGCGGCAAGGCCGGCTCCGCCGCGCCTCAGGACGCCGTTCCGCTCCCGGAGAAGGCCGACGAGCGGCTGGTGCACCGGCCGTTGCCGGTGCGGCTGCTGCGACGCCCGGAGTTGGGCGCCGTGGTGGGCGCCATCGCGCTGTTCGTCTTCTTCGCGCTGGTCGCCGACAGTTTCCTGCGCCCCTCCAGCCTCTCCACGGTGCTCTACTTCTCCTCCACCCTGGGCATCATGGCGGTGCCGGTGGCGCTGCTGATGATCGGCGGCGAGTTCGACCTGTCGACCGGTGTGATGGTGACGTCCTCGGCGCTGGCCTCCTCGATGTTCAGCTACCAGATGACGGCCAACACCTGGGTGGGCGTCGGGGTCTCGCTGCTGGTCACGCTGGCGATCGGGTTCTTCAACGGCTTCATGCTCAGCCGGACGAAACTGCCCAGCTTCATCATCACGCTGGGCACCTTCCTGATGCTGACGGGCCTCAACCTCGGCCTCACCAAGCTGATCAGCGGCACCGTCACCACCAAGAGCATCAGCGACATGGAGGGCTTCGACTCGGCCAAGGCCGTCTTCGCGTCCACTCTCACCCTCGGCAGCGTCGATCTCCAGATCACCATCGTGTGGTGGCTGGCGCTGATTGCGGTGGCCACCTGGATCCTGCTGCGCACCAACGCGGGCAACTGGATCTTCGCGGTCGGCGGCGGGGTGGACGCGGCCCGCGCGGTCGGTGTCCCGGTCGCCCGTACGAAGATCGGCCTGTATCTGGGCGTCGCGTTCGCCGCCTGGATCTCCGGCCAGCATCTGCTGTTCAACTACGACACGGTCCAGTCGGGCGAGGGCGTCGGCAACGAGCTGATCTACATTGCCGCGGCCGTCATCGGCGGCTGTCTGCTGACCGGTGGCTACGGCTCCGCCGTCGGCGCGGCCGTGGGTGCCCTCATCTTCGGCATGGCCAACAAGGGCATCATCTACGCGCAGTGGGACCCGGACTGGTTCAAGTTCTTCCTCGGCGCGATGCTGCTGCTCGCGACGCTGCTGAACGCGTGGATCCGGAAGCGGGCGGAGGCGACCCGATGAGTGGGACGAGTGCTGAGACGAGCGCCGGGACGAGTGCCGCGCAGGCGGTGGACGCCGAGGCCCTTGTCGAGCTGAGCGACGTCAGCAAGTACTACGGCAACATCCGTGCCCTGGAGGGCATCTCGCTCCAGGTGCGGCCCGGCGAGATCACCTGTGTGCTCGGCGACAACGGCGCGGGCAAGTCCACCCTCATCAAGATCATCTCGGGGCTGCACCAGCACGACGCCGGCACCTTCCACATCCAGGGCGAGGAGACCCGCCTCGCCTCCCCGCGCGAGGCGCTGGACCGTGGAATCGCCACCGTCTACCAGGACCTCGCCGTCGTGCCGCTCATGCCCGTGTGGCGGAACTTCTTCCTCGGCTCCGAGCCGGTGATCGGGCGCGGGCCGCTGCGCCGGCTCGACGTCCAGCACATGCGCCGCACCACCCACAGCGAGCTGCTGCGGATGGGGATCGACCTGCGCGACGTCGACCAGCCGATCGGCACGCTCTCGGGCGGTGAGCGGCAGTCCGTCGCCATCGCGCGTGCCGTGCACTTCGGGGCGAAGGTGCTGGTGCTGGACGAGCCGACGGCCGCGCTCGGCGTGAAGCAGAGCGGTGTGGTGCTCAAGTACGTCGCCGCCGCGCGGGACGCCGGGCTGGGTGTCGTACTGATCACTCACAATCCGCACCACGCCTATCTGGTCGGGGACCGGTTCGTGCTGCTCAAGCGTGGCGCCATGGCCGGGGCCTACGAGAAGGCCGAGCTGGAGCTGGCGGAGCTGGTGCGGCAGATGGCGGGCGGCTCGGAGCTGGAGGAGCTCAGCCATGAACTGGAGCGCGGCTGAGGGGCCGGGTCCGGGCACCGGGCTCCGGGGGTCCGTAAAGGGACGGACCCCCAGCACTTGTGCGCCGGACGACGTACGGTTGATCCCTGGCAGAATCGGGCGCGCCCGTAGGACCCCTCCCAGAGAGACGACCACTCTTGAACGCGGACAGCTTTCAGCGAGCAGACAGGGTCTACCGACGGCGGACGGGCCCCAGCCCCAGCGTTCTGCGGACCGTCAGCACCCGCGAGCGGCGCTCCCACCTGTCGGCTCCCCGCGTTCCCACCGTCGGCATCGACATCGGCGGCACCAAGGTCATGGCCGGCGTCGTCGATGCCGACGGAACGATTCTGGAGAAGGTCCGCGCCGAGACGCCGGAGAAGTCCAAGAGCCCCAAGGTGGTCGAGGACACCATCGCCGAGCTGGTCCTCGACCTCTCGGACCGGCACGACGTGCACGCCGTCGGCATCGGCGCGGCGGGCTGGATCGACGCGGACCGCTCCCGGGTGCTGTTCGCGCCGCACCTCGCCTGGCGTGACGAACCCCTCAAGGACGCGCTCACGGCCCGGCTGGCCGTCCCGGTCATGGTCGACAACGACGCGAACAGCGCAGCCTGGGGCGAATGGCGGTTCGGTGCCGGACGCGGCGAGGACCATCTGGTGATGATCACGCTGGGCACCGGCATCGGCGGGGCCATCCTGGAGGACGGCCGGGTCAAGCGCGGCAAATACGGGGTGGCCGGTGAGTTCGGCCATATGCAGGTGGTGCCGGGTGGCCACCGGTGCCCCTGCGGCAACAGAGGGTGCTGGGAGCAGTACAGCTCGGGGAACGCGCTGGTGCGCGAGGCCCGGGAGCTGGCGGCTGCGGAGTCGCCCGTCGCCTACGGGATCATCGACCGGGTGGGCGGCCAGGTCGGCGACATCACGGGCCCGCTCATCACGGAGCTCGCCCGCTCCGGCGACGCCATGTGCACGGAGCTGTTCCATGAGATCGGCTCCTGGCTGGGGGTGGGCCTGGCCAACCTCGCCGCGGCGCTGGACCCGTCCTGCTTCGTGATCGGCGGCGGGGTCAGCGCGGCCGACGAACTGCTGATCGAGCCCGCCAGAGAGGCGTTCAGACGCCAGCTGACGGGACGCGGCTACCGCCCCGAGGCCCGGATAGTGAAGGCGCAGCTGGGTCCCGAGGCCGGTATGGTCGGTGCCGCGGACCTCGCCCGGCTGGTTGCCCGCCGCTTCCGGCGCGCCAACCGCCGCCGGCTGGAGCGCTACGAGCGCTACGAGCGGGCGGCGGACAACCTGCGCCGGGCCGTCGGCCAGTGACCAGGGCCGCGACGCCCGCCGTGACGACATCCACCACACCCTCTGAGACGCCCAGCGCCATGCCGCACACGGACGACAGCCCACGCCCCCACGAGCCCGCCGAACCCCGCCGGCGCCCCCCGCACCGGCCACGCCACCGCCTCGCCGTCCTGGCGATCGTGGTGCTGCTCATCGCGCTGCCGGGGGGCTACCTGGTGCAGTCCGCGTTCCAGAGCCGCTCCAGCGGCAAGGACAAAGAACGCGCGGCAGCCGCCACGAGCCTCTCCTACGCCCGGCCCCCCAAGGCCAGCCAGCGGATCTACAACGTCCCGGTGCCGGTCTCGGCGACCCGGGTGGCCTTCTACGAGGCGAACGCTTGGCAGAAGAGCACGATGTGGGTGCAGTTCCGCACCAGCCCCGAGCGGCTCCAGGAGTTCCTCGGCGACATCGGCAGCGGCAAATCCGAGTTGGAGAAGGGCGAGATCGCCATCAGCGGCAAATACGCCAGGGAGGTCGGCTGGCGCTTCGACGAGCCCCGGAGCCACTACCGGAGCGCCCGTATCGAGCAGCCCAAGAGCAAGCCCGACCTGGCGGTCACCGTCGACACGACATTCAAGAGCAGGCCCCGCGTCTACGTCGTCTCCACCACTGAGTTCTGAGTTCCGCACGACTTCTCCACACCGTCCTCGCGACCGCACAGGAACGCCCCTCACAAACGCCCCCGCGCGGTACGTTCCGAACACCGCTCGATAGCGTGAACGCGTGAGTAACGGCCGTACGAACCCCGCCCTGTCCCGAAAGCCCGCCCGAGGTGAAGCACGGTGACCCCCGCCCAGACGCTCCAGCACCGGACCGACGGACCCGACAACGCGCCCGTGCTCGTTCTCGGCCCCGCCCTCGGCACCACCTGGCACATGTGGGACCGGCAGATCCCCGAGCTGACCCGCAACTGGCGGGTCCTCCGGTTCGACCTGCCCGGACACGGCGGCTCCCCCGCGTACTCCGCCGACTCGGCGGACGCCTTCGCCGAGCGGCTGCTGGCCACCCTCGACAGGCTGGGCGTCGAACGGTTCGGCTACGTGGGCTGCTCCCTCGGCGGCGCCCTCGGCATCCAGCTCGCACTGCGGGCCCCGCAGCGCGTCACCTCGCTCGCGCTGATCTCCTCCTCGCCGCGCTTCGCCACCCCCGACAGTTGGCGGCAGCGGGGGGTCGTCATCCGCACCAACGGGCTCGACCCGATCGCCCGCACCACCCCCGAACGCTGGTTCACGCCCGGTTTCGCTGCCGCGCAGCCCGCGATCGTCGAATGGGCGGTGCAGATGGTCCGCACCACCGATCCCGGCTGCTACATCGCGGCCTGCGAGGCGCTGGCCTCCTTCGACGTGCGGGAGTCGCTGGGCCGGATAGGGGTGGGCACGCTGGTCGTCGCGGGCGCCGAGGACGAGATCACCCCGCCCGCCGAGGCCCGGGCGCTGGTCGCCGGTATCCCGGACGCCCGGCTGGCCATCGTGCCGGGCGCCTCGCATCTGACCCCCGTCGAGCAGCCCGGCGCCGTCACCGACCTGCTCATCCGGCACTTCACCACCACATGGCAGGAGTCGGCCGCCGGCCCCCCTGCCCCGGCGCCCGTCATCAGCCCCGTACCGCAGCAGGCGTCCGCCGTCGCCGAGCTGGAGTCCGGCGAGGGGTCCGCGCTGCGCACCGACGCCTACGAAGCGGGCATGAAGGTGCGCCGCGAAGTGCTCGGCGACGCCCATGTGGACCGCTCCCTGGAGGGGACCGACGACTTCACCGAGGACTTCCAGAACTTCATCACCCGGTACGCCTGGGGCGAGGTGTGGAGCCGTCCCGGCATCGACCGGCGCACCCGCTCGGTGATCACGCTCACCGCGCTGGTGGCCCGGGACCACCACGAGGAGCTGGCCTTCCATGTCCGGGCGGCGCTGCGCAACGGACTGACCCCGGACGAGATCAAGGAAGTGCTGCTCCAGACCGCGGTCTACTGCGGGGTGCCCGCAGCCGACGCCGCCTTCGCCGTCGCCCAGCGCGTGATCCGGGACGAGACAACTCCGGAGGACCGCAGAGCGGGCGAAGAGGAGAATGAGCCGCATGGGAACTGACGCGAACGACACCCCGCTGAAGCTCACCAAGCAGGGCCACTCCTGCGTCCGCCTGGAGAAGGACGGCCGTACGCTCGTCATCGACCCCGGCGGCTTCAGCGAGCAGGAGGCCGCGCTGGGCGCGGACGTGCTGCTGGTCACCCACGAGCACCCCGACCACTTCGACGAGCTGCGGCTGCGCGCCGCCATGGAGGCCAACCCTCAGGCCCGGATCTGGACCCTGCGCAGCGTCGCCGAGCAGATCTCCGGCGCCTTCCCCGGGCGCGTCCACACCGTCGGGCACGGCGACACCTTCGAGGCGGCCGGCTTCGGGATCGAGGTGCACGGCGAGCTGCACGCGGTCATCCATCCCGACATCCCGCGCATCACCAACATCGGCTTCGTGGTCGACGGTCTGGTCTTCCACCCCGGCGACGCCCTCACCGTCCCCGAGCGCCCCGTCAAGACGCTGCTGCTGCCGCTGCACGCCCCGTGGAACAAGCTCTCCGAGGTCCTCGACTACGTGCGCGCCGTCAGCCCCGCGCAGGTGTACGACATCCACGACGGCCTGCTCAACGACAACGGTCTCGCCGTCTACGGCCGGATGCTGGGCAAGGGCGGTCCGGGAACGGGTGGCGCGGCCCACAACCACCTCCACTCGGGAGAGCGTGTCCGACTGGCGCGGTAGCCTGCATGCTCCCGGGGGACGACCCCCGTGACCCCCGACGGAGTCTGCATGCGTATTGCCACCTGGAACGTCAACTCGATAACAGCCCGGCTGCCCCGCCTGACACAGTGGCTGGAGTCCGCCCAGCCCGACGTGCTGTGCTTGCAGGAGCTGAAGGTGTCCGACGACGCCTTCCCGCAGCAGGAGCTGCGCGCGCTCGGCTACGAGTCGGTCGTCAGCGCGCAGGGCCGCTGGAACGGCGTCGCCGTTCTCTCCCGCGTGGGCATCGAGGATCCAGCGCTCAGCCTGCCCGGAGCGCCCGCCTGGGAGGGCGCCGTCGAGGCCCGCGCTGCCGCCGCCACCTGCGGTGGGGTACGGGTGTGGTCGCTGTATGTGCCCAACGGGCGCGAGGTGGGGCACCCGCACTACGAGTACAAGCTGGAGTGGCTGGCGGCGCTGCGTGACGCCGCGGAGAAGTTCGCCTCCGCCGCGATGCCGTTCGCAGCGCTCGGCGATTTCAACATCGCGCCGACCGACCGTGACGTCCACGACATCGCGGAGTTCGCGGGCTCCACCCATGTGACCTCCCGCGAACGGGAGGCGCTGGCGGCGTTGGAGGCGGCGGGGGTGTCGGACGTCTATCCCCGCCCGTTGAAGTACGACGTGCCGTTCACCTACTGGGACTACCGGCAGCTGTGCTTCCCGAAGAACCGCGGTATGCGGATCGATCTCGTCTACGGGAACGAGGCGTTCACCACCGCGGTGTCGGACGCGTACGTCGACCGCGAGGCCCGCAAGGGCAAGGGCGCCTCGGACCACGCCCCGGTCGTCGTCGACCTGGAGCTGTAAGGGGGCCGTCCGCCCACCCGCCCCCCGAGCGGGGACGGGTGGGCGGACGGCCGCAGCGGTTCAGCCGGCCAGCGACCGGAGGTCGATGGACTCGGCGATGGCCCGCAGCCCCGCGTCACCGGGGTGCAGATGGTCGCCCGAGTCGTACTTCGGCAGCATCCGCGCGGGATGCGCCGGATCCCGTACGACCTGGTCGAAGTCCAGCACGGCGTCGAAGTTCCCGGCGTTCTCCCGTACGAAGGCGTTCACCTTCGTACGCTTCGCGTCGACCTCCGCCGTGCAGTCGTGATAGCCCTCGCACGGCGTGATCGTCGCAGCCATGACCCGCAGCCCGCGCTCCTTCGCCCGTGCGGAGATGGCCTTCATCCCGGCGATGACCTCCTCGGCCGAGGCGCCCCAGCGCACATCGTTTATGCCTTCGAACAGCACCACGGTGCGGGCGTTGGTCTGGGCGAGGACGTCGCGCTCCAGGCGGTGCTGGGCACTGACTCCGGCCGTGTCGGTGCTGATGCCGTCGCCGGGGTAGCGGTCGGTGACGATGCGGTTGGCGGAGATGCCGTGGTTGAGGACGCCGAACTTCGGCACGTCGTTCTGGCCCTGCAGCCGACCGGCCAGCACGTTGGGCCAGCGCCGGTTGGCGTCGGGGGTGGAGTGGTCGCCGTCCGTGATGGAGTCACCGAGAGCGACCACCGAGCCCGGGCCGCCCTTGACGTCGACGCCGGTCAGGAACGGCCACATCGTCAGGGAGCGGGTGAAGGCGGCACCGCCCGCTTCGCCCGTACGGTCACCGCTGCCGCCCTCGCTCAGATAGGAGCGCTGCTGCGTCTTGCTGTGCACCGGCGCGGCCGGGACGGGGTCCGGCAGATGGATGCTGACCAGCAGATTGGTGTCGGGGGGCACATCGAAGCCGACGGGGTCGCTGACGGCTCGGGCCCCCGCGGGGATGCGGGTTCCGGCGTGCCCGCCGTCGAAGGTGAGCGGTGTCGGGCGCCGGTGCGCGGCGGCGCCGTCCTTCTGTACGGCGATGGACGCGTGGCCGATGCGGACCGGCTCGGCGGCGAAGGTGTTCTCCAGCCGGATCCGGGCCCGGGGCCCGCCGGCGGAGGTGTGCACGACGAGCCGCAGCGTCTGGTCCTGCCACTTTCCGGTCCCGGTGTAGCCGCCGGTGCTGGCCGACCAACTGCCGGTCCAGCCGGCGGTCTCGGGACGTACGGCGATGTCGAAGACGTGCAGGTCGGCGTCGGCGCCGGGGTCCTGCGGCAGCGTGACGGAGCTGACGTCGCGACCGCGTTCGAGCGGCACGGTGACCGCGTAGAGCCGCGCCTTCTCGGTCAGCTGGTCGCCCTGCCGGGTGTTGAGATGGGGGAGGGCGACGGCCTTGGTGGCGAGCGGGCCCCCGCGCCAGTCGCCCACGGTGAGGGTGTAGCTGCTGTGGGAGCCGTCCCGGTAGCGCACGGTTCCCTTGCCGCCGGCGGCGTCGGCCGGGCCGTGCGGCGAGGTGGCGGCCACCAGGAAGGAGAGGGCGTTGCCGCGTCCGCCGACCCGTACCTGCTGTCCGTCGGCGCGTACGTTGTCGGGCCGGCCCGGGGCCCGGTCGGGCCGGCGCAGCGGGGCCGCGTCCAGGTCGAGCCGGGTACCGGGGGACCAGCCAGCGGCCTTGAGGTCCTGTGCGGAGAGGGAGCGCCCTGCGCCGTCGAAGTCGGCGGCATCGGGCTTGGCGTCATCGCTGACGGCGCGGTTGTTGTAGAGCTGATCCAGGGGGAGCGCGCGGTCGGCGGGGGTCGCGGCGGGCTGTGCTGTCTGCTGTGTGCGGTCCTGCCCGGTGGCGGTCGCCGCCAGGGTCGGAGCGGTTGCGGATACGGCGGCCACCAGGACGGTGAGGGATCTGATCCAGGTACGTCTGTGCACGTGATGCCCTCTCGTGGGACTCCATCAGCCTTGGGTGAACCTCTGATTCCATCGAGGCGGGGTGAAGTTAGAGAGGCCCTGACGCGTCGTCAAGGTGTCCGGCAGCTCAAACCGGTCAGGCTCCTTGCACAGCGCGCCTATGGTGCCCGGTGGCGGGAGAATGCCACGCTGATTACATGGACTTCCCCTTTCTGGACAACTGGCGCAAGCCCCACCCGGATGCCGAAGGGGCGGCAGCACCTACCGACCAGCTGTCGGACGGTCCGGGGAGTGCGGCGCAGCTCCTCTCCGAGTGCGAACTGCTGCGCGAGCACGCACGTGCCGCCGGTGTCGAACTCGACGACTCCGTGGAGTCCTTGGCCGCGCTGGACCAGCTGCTGCCGCACTGGCGTGAGGACCCGGAGGTCACCCCGTGGCTCGGCTCCGACGCCGGGCTCTATCTGGGGACCGTGATGGTGCGCGCCGTACCCGGCGCCCGGTGGGTGCTGTGGCCGGACGGGCAGCCGGTGGTGCGGCTGCCGTCCGGCCGGGAGGTGGATGTGCTGGAGGAGGGCGGTGCCTGGGCCGAGACGGGTTCACCGGAGCTGTCCCAGGCGTACGCGGAGGTCAGCGAGGACTGACGGTACGCCGCACGGTGTATCTGCTCACTGCGTGTCATCCCGGTAGTGACCCATTCGGCCCGATAGTTTCCACTTCCTATGGAATCGCCGCCTCGGGAATCGCTGCCCATGGAACCGCTGATCGAGCTGCGCGGAGTCAACAAGCACTACGGCGCGCTGCATGTGCTCCGGGACATCGACCTCACTGTGGGCCGCGGTGAAGTGGTCGTCGTCATCGGTCCCTCGGGCTCCGGCAAGTCGACGTTGTGCCGCACCATCAACCGGCTCGAGACGATCGGCTCCGGCACGATCACCCTGGCGGGGCACCCCCTCCCGGCGGAGGGCCGGGAGCTGGCCCGGCTGCGTACCGAAGTCGGCATGGTCTTCCAGTCCTTCAACCTCTTCGCTCACAAGACCGTGCTGGCCAATGTGGCGCTCGCGCCCGTCAAGGTGCGCGGCAAGAAGAAGGACGAGGCTCATGCGCAGGCCCGTGAGCTGCTGCGCAGGGTCGGCCTCGTCGAGCACGCGCAGAAGTACCCGGCGCAGCTTTCCGGCGGTCAGCAGCAGCGGGTGGCCATCGCACGCGCCCTGGCCATGGATCCGCAGGCGCTGCTGTTCGACGAGCCGACCTCCGCGCTGGACCCGGAGATGATCAGCGAGGTCCTGGACGTCATGCAGCAGCTCGCCCGGGACGGCATGACGATGGTCGTCGTCACCCACGAGATGGGCTTCGCCCGCTCGGCGGCCAACCGTGTGGTGTTCATGGCCGACGGCCGGATCGTCGAGGACCGCTCACCGGAAGAGTTCTTCACCGCGCCCAGCAGCGAGCGCGCCAAGGACTTCCTCTCCAAGATCCTCAAGCACTGAGAGGGGCCCCGGTCGTGCGTACGCCTGCTCCGTCGAGCCTCGTCACCCTCGTCCGCCGCGGTCTGGCCGCCGGGCTTGTGCTGGCCGCCACCGCGTGCGGGGCCTCCGGCAGCCCGCCGGCACGCGGTCCGCAGCCCGGAAAGCTGCCGCACTACACCGTCGCCAAAGGCGTCTCCCTCCCCTCGTCGCCCACCTGGGAGAGCGCCCACCAGCGCGGAAAGCTCACCGTCGGCGTCAAGGAGGACCAGCCGGGCATGGGTGAGAAGAACCCGGCCACCGGCGTCTATACGGGCTTCGATGTGGAGATCGCCAAGATGATGGCGGCCTCGCTCGGCTTCGACCCGGACAAGCAGATCGAGTACAAGGCCATCGCCTCGGCCAACCGGGAAACCGCCCTGCAGAACGGCCAGATCGACTACTACGTCGGCACCTACACCATCAACGAGGGCCGCAAAAAGCTGGTCGGCTTCGCCGGGCCCTACTACATCGCCGGGCAGCGGCTGCTGGTCCGCAGGGACGAGAAGCGGCTCAAGGGGCCGCAGGACATGGCGGGCAGGAAGATCTGCTCCGCCGTCGGCTCGACCCCGCTCCAGCGCATCCAGTCGGACTACCCGCGCGCCGAAGCCGTCGCGTACGACAGCTATGCCATCTGCGTCGACAACCTCCTCAACAACCAGGTCGACGCGGTCACCACGGACGACACCATCCTGCTGGGCTACGCGGCCAAGGACCCCCGGCGTCTGAAGGTCGTCGGCAAGGCGTTCTCCAAGGAGCCGTACGGGATCGGCGTACCCCGCCAGGACCGCGCGCTGGCCGGGGCGCTGGACAAGGCCGTCACCGCACGCGAGAAGAACGGCGACTGGAAGCGGGCCTACGACGCCACCCTCGGACTCTCCGGCCGCCCGGCCCCGAAGCCGCCCCGCGTCGACCCGGCGCTGACGCGCTGAGGAGCTGCCGGGCCGACGAGCGCCGGGCTGCCGAACTGCCGAGCTGAGAGGAACGCGAACGGCTCCATGGACGTACTGACAGAGAACTTCTCCCTCTACGGCGAGGGCTTCTGGGGGACCGTAAAGCTGACCGTCTACTCCTCCCTGCTGGCTCTCGCGCTGGGCGTGGCGATGGCGGGGTTCCGGGTGGCGCCGGTGCGGGCCCTGCGCGTGGTGGGCACCACGTGGGTGACGGTGCTGCGCAACACCCCGCTGACGCTGCTGTTCTTCGCGATGCTGCTGGGGCTGCCCCGCTTCGGGGTCGCGCTGCCGTTCGAACTGTTCGCCGTGCTGGCGCTGGGCTGCTACACCTCGTCGTTCATCTGTGAGGCGGTGCGCTCCGGGATCAACACCGTGCCGGTCGGCCAGGGGGAGGCGGCCCGCAGTCTGGGGATGACCTTCGGCCAGACGCTGGGCACGGTGGTGCTGCCGCAGGCGTTCCGCAGCGTCATCGCGCCGATCGGCTCCACCCTGATCGCGCTCGCCAAGAACTCCGCGATCGCCGGCTCCTTCAGCGTCGTCGAACTGCTGAGCACCTACAAGACGCTCAGTGAGAACGGCTACAGCGTCATCTGGAGCTTCGTGTGGATCGCGGTGGGCTATCTGATCCTGACGCTGGCGATCAGCGCCCTCTTCCACGCGATGGAACGGCGCTGGGGGGTGGCCCGATGAGCCTCACCACACGCAGCCCGAAGCGTGCGCCGCGTACCGGCCAGGAGGCGCCCTCTGCGCTCTACGACATCCCCGGGCCCAAGGCGCGGGCGCGGCACCTGGGCTACGGAATCGTCGCCGGACTCGCCCTCCTCGCGCTGGTGGCGTGGGTGATTCATCTCCTTGTCGATACCGGGCAGTTCGCCTACGTCAAATGGCGGCCGTTCGGTTACGAGGGCGTACAGGAGCTGCTGCTGCGTGGCCTCGGCAACACCCTGAAGGCGTTCGCGTTCGCCGCCGTGCTGGCCCTGGCGCTGGGCGCCGTGCTGGCCGCCGGACGGCTTTCCGAGCACCGGCCGGTGCGCTGGTTGAGCACCCTGCTGGTGGAGTTCTTCCGGGCCATGCCCGTGCTGGTCATGATCTTCTTCGTCTTCGTGGCCCTGGAGGTCCAGCCGCTGCCCGCGCTGGTGACCGGGCTGACCCTCTACAACGGCTCCGTGCTCGCGGAGGTCTTCCGCTCCGGTGTGGTCTCCGTCGACCGCGGCCAGCGGGAGGCCGCCTACGCGCTCGGCATGCGCAAGACCCAGGTCATGGTGTACGTGCTGGTGCCGCAGGCGGTGCGGGCCATGCTGCCGACGATCATCAGCCAGCTCGTCGTCGCCCTGAAGGACACCTCGCTCGGCTTTCTGATCACGTACGAGGAGTTCCTGCACGCCGGGCGGCTGATCGCCATCAACATGGACTACACGATGCCGTTCATTCCCGTGGTGATCGTGATCTCGGCGATCTACATCGGGCTGTGCATGCTGCTGTCGTGGTTCGCCAACTGGGTCGCCCGGCGCGAGCGCGGCAACGTCAAGAACGAGGCCGTCTCCGTGGCCCCGCCCGAAGCCGCACCCACCATGCCGGGCACTCGCCTGTGAGGGCCCCCAGGCTCACGCCGGGGCCGTGGTGGCCGCGCGGGTCACATCGGCGACCAGCTCGACCACATCGGGTCCGTACGCCTCCGAGTTGTTGACCTTCAACAGCAGACAGAAGTCCCCCTTCCGCCCGTGCTGCCGGGCCAGCCGCGCATGGTGCCGCACCAGGTAGCGCGCGGCCGCCTGGTTGGTGACGGACCGTTGCCCGCAGATCAGGAAGACGGGCCGCGCTTCGGCCCGGTCCTGGCCCCCGGTCAGCCGGGCCAGCAGCACATGCTCGACGGCGCCCTTCTCCGCCCGGTAGCGCTCGCCGCCGACAGCGAAGACGGGCGGGATCTCCCCGTCGGTGAGCACCGAGAACCCCGGCAGCAGCGCACCCAGATGTGCGGCCATCCGCCGGTTGGAGACCGGCCCTCCCAGGCAGAACTCGGTGCGCTCGCCGAACCCCTGCCGTGTGGCGTCATGCGCGACGACATCCACCCTGGCACCGCAGTCCTTGATGAGCGCGGACAGCTCCAGCAGCGCGAACACGTCGTTCGGGGCCACCGACCATTCGCTGATGCCCGGATCCCGGTTGACCACCAGCAGGCACGAGGAGTTCTCCGGCAGCCCGAAGAAGCGCTGCTTGCGGCGGAGTTTGCGGCGCCACAAGGAGGTGCGGGCCAGCCAGCCCGCCGTTGCCGTGATCGCGGCGGCGACCAGGCCGAGCACGATCTCCCGCAGGTTCTCGTCCATGACGCCGCAGCGTAGGCCCTCCCCGGCGGCGCGGGCCGACCGGGTGACGGCACCCCCTCCCGCTGCAGGGTGCTGACGCAGCCGCGTCAACCGCATTACGCTGCGCGGATCACGCGTTGTCCCGCGGAGCACGCACGAAGGAGGCCCCCGCATGACGCCCTCTCCCGAAAGCCCTCCACCGATCCCGGAGGACCCGTCTGCGAGCACCGCGGGGCGGGGCACCCCCTCCCGGCGGCGGCGTACGGCGCGGCGCCTCATCGCTGTGCTCGGCAGCGGGGCCGTGGTGGCGGGTCTCATGGGTGCCACTGCTCCGGCGCGCACCACCGCAGGACAGGACCCCGCGGGGCACGGCGGCCCGCCCGCCAAGTCGCCGGTGGCGACGGGCTACGGAGGCGCCGTGTCCAGCGTCGACCCCGACGCGTCCGCAGCCGGCATCGAGGTGCTCAAGAACGGCGGCACGGCCGCCGACGCGGCCGTGGCCACGGCCGCGGCCCTCGGCGTGACGGAGCCGTACTCGGCGGGTGTCGGTGGCGGCGGATACCTCGTGTACTACGACGCGTCCGACCGCAAGGTGCACACCATCGACGGCCGGGAGACCGCCCCGCTCAGCGCGGACAAGAACCTGCTCACGGAGAACGGCAAGGCCATCCCGTTCGACCAGGCGGTCACCAGCGGCCTCGGCGTGGGCACGCCGGGCACCCCGGCCACCTGGGAGAAGGCGCTCCGCGCCTACGGCAACAAGTCGCTCGCGCAGACCCTGCGGCCCGCCACCAAGCTGGCGCAGCGCGGCTTCACGGTCGATGAGACCTTCCGTAAGCAGACCGCGGAGAACGAGGACCGCTTCCGCGACTTCCCCGCGACAGCGGACCTGTTCCTGCCGGGCGGCAAGCTGCCCGAGGTCGGCTCCACCCTCAAGAACCCCGATCTGGCCCGCACCTACCAGGAGCTCTCCCACAAGGGCACCAAGGCGCTCTACCACGGCGAACTGGGCCGCGACGTCGTACGGACGGTGCGCAAGCCTCCCGTGGCGAAGGGCGCGGACCGCACGGTGCGGCCCGGCGACATGACAGCGAAGGACCTGCGCGCCTATCGGGCGCTGTCCCAGCAGCCGACCCGTACCGACTACCGGGGCCTGGACGTGTACGGCATGGCGCCCTCCTCCTCCGGCGGCACCACCGTCGCCGAGGCGCTCAACATTCTCGAACGCAGCGATCTGGGCTCCCTCAGCGAGAAGAAGTACCTGCACCGCTATCTGGAGGCGAGCCGTATCGCGTTCGCCGACCGCGGCCGCTGGGTGGGTGACCCCGCGCAGGAGGACGTACCGACCGAGGGGCTGACCTCGCAGCGGTTCGCGGACTCCCGCGCGTGTCTGATCGACGACGACAAGGTCCTCAAGAGCCCGGTCGCACCGGGCGACCCGCGCGACCCGAAGGAGTGCGAGCGCGGCGACAAGGACCAAGCGGCACCCACCACGTACGAGGGGCCGAACACCACCCATCTCACCGTCGCCGACAAATGGGGCAACGTCGCCGCGTACACCCTCACCATCGAGCAGACGGGCGGCAGCGGCATCACCGTCCCCGGCCGCGGCTTCCTGCTCAACAACGAGCTGACCGACTTCTCCTTCGTGCCCGTCGCCCCCGGTGTCCACGACCCGAACCTGCCCGGGCCGGGTAAGCGTCCGCGCTCCTCGATGTCGCCGACCGTGGTCCTGAAGCACGGCAAGCCGGTCGTCGCGCTGGGCTCGCCGGGCGGCTCGACGATCATCACGACGGTGCTGCAGACCCTCACCAACCACCTCGATCGCGGGATGCCGCTGGTCGACGCCATCGCGGCACCCCGGGCCAGTCAGCGCAATGCCGCGCAGACCGAGGCGGAACCCAAGCTGATGGACAGCAAGGTGCGCCGCGAACTGGAGGCGCTGGGGCACTCGTTCAAGGCGAACCCGGAGATCGGCGCCGCCACGGGCGTACAGCGGCTCGGGGACGGACGATGGCGTGCCGCGGCCGAGCGGGAGCGCCGAGGTGGCGGTTCGGCGCTGGTCGTCCGTCCGACGGGAAGCTGACCAGCAAGAACACACCGGCCGGACCCGTCGCCCAGCACCGGCGGCGGGTCCGGCCGGCCTCCTCCTGGAGGGCCGCTCACTCTCCGCCCGGCGCGGTGCGGTAGCGCAGGAAGACCATGCCGTTGCCGAACCGGCGCTCCGCCAGCAGCTCCAGGCGTGCGCGTACGCCGTCGGGGAAGTGCCGCTTGCCGCCGCCGATCACTACGGGCACCAGGAAGAGCTGCCACTCGTCCACCAGCCCGGCGCGGACCGCGTGTGCGGCCAGTTCCGGACCGCCGACGAGCAGATCCCGCTCGGCCGTCCGTTTCATCGCCCGTACGGCCTCCGGGTCGAACTCCCGCTCCAGCCGGGTCCGGGAGGTGGAGACCCGCTCCAGCGTCCGTGAGTACACCACCTTGTCCGCCGCCTGCCACAACTCGGCGAAGTCCCGCATCTCCGCCGGGGCGTCCGGCGCCGGGGGCTCGGTCTCCCAGCCGGTCATCAGCTCGTACGTCCGGCGGCCGTAGAGGTGGGTGCCACAGGCGCGGGTGAGCTCGTTGATGAAGGCGTGCACCTCCGCGTCGGGCACGGCCCAGTCGAACCGGCCCTCCTCGTCCGCGATGTAGCCGTCGAGCGAGAGCAGTGCCGTATAGATCAAGCCGGCCATGGGAGCTCCTTTCGGGGGCTGGGCGTGCTGCCCGGTTGCTGCCGGTGGGGGTGTCCGCGGTCCGCGGTGCGCCGGAGCGCCAGTCTGCCGCTTCACTGCCGCTGCCGCGCGGTGCCGGACGCTCCGGCCGCGCCTCCCTGCAAAGAGCCGGCCGGACACCCCGCACAGGAGGGACCGCACACCACTGCGACCAGCGCTGTGTTTCACCGCGTCCGATGCCACGGTTGCTCCGTCGCCCTCCCGCTCAACTGGTCGAAGACCACCTGGCGGCCGTCGGTCGGGTGCGGGCTGCGCGCGAGCAGACCGCGGTGACCTCCGCCGCGGTCTCCGCGCAGTCGACGGTCCGGGTACGTTCCCGATCCGTGCCCGGCATACTTCGACCGTATGACTTCGACAGGTGAACTTGCCAGTTTCCCTGTCGAATTGGGCGGGAGAGGGCGAGGCGCGGCCGTCTGGCCGTACCGCGCATGGTTGCTACCTGATCACAGGCCGTACGATCGCTCTTCATCAGCTGAGTGACGGCCCATGGAGGCCGAACGGACCGGGGGAGAGGGCATGAAGTCCCTGCGTGCGGACGACCCTGAACGCATCGGCGACTATCGGCTGCTGGGCCGGCTCGGCGAGGGCGGGATGGGCAGCGTGTACCTCGCCCAGTCCCCGCGCGGCCGCACCGTCGCGGTCAAGCTGGTGCGGCGGGAGCTGTCCGAGGACACCGAGTTCCGGCACCGCTTCGAGCAGGAGGTCAGCGCGGCGCGCCAAGTCGGCGGCGAGTGGACGGCTCCGGTGCTGGACGCGGACACCGAGGCCGATCCGCCGTGGCTCGCCACCGGTTACATCCCGGGCATCACGCTGTACGAGGCCGTCGCGGGGCGTAAGACGCCGCTGCCCGTACGCACCCTGCGGATCCTCGCCAACCGGCTCGCCCTGGCGCTGGGCGCCGTACACGAGGCCGGGCTGATCCACCGCGATGTGAAACCGTCGAACATCCTGGTCACCATCGACGGGCCGCGTGTCATCGACTTCGGCATCGCCCGTGCCATGGAGACCGTCGCGGACGCCCAACTGACCAGGACGGGCGCCGTCGTCGGCTCGCCCGGCTTCATGTCGCCCGAGCAGGTACGCGGCGACCGGCTGACCGAAGCCAGCGACATCTTCTCCCTCGGCTCCGTACTGACCTTCGCCGCGACCGGGCGTGCGCCCTTCGAGCGCACCGGTGTCGCCGGGCATGTGCAGATGTACCGCATCACCCAGGAGGAGCCCGATCTGGAGGGCGTTCCCGAGGAGTTGCGGGACCTGGTCGCCGCGTGCCTGGCCAAGGACGTCGCGGAGCGGCCGGGGCTGCCGGAGATCCTGGACCGTACGGCGGACCCGGAGGACGAGCCCGGTCCTGGCGGGTCCGGCTCCGAGGCCGCCGAGCCCTGGCTGCCGGGCGGCCTGGTCGCCGAGCTCGGCCGGCACGCGGCACGGCTGCTGGACGCCGAGGTCCCCGGCGCCCAGGCAGCAGCGGACCGTGCGGCCGAGGCCCCCGCGGTCCCGCCCCGCCCCGGTGCGGAGCCCTCGCTGCCGGGCAAGCAGCTCACCCCGGAAGCGGAAGCGGAGACGCCGTCGGAGACTCCGCCCGAGAACTCGCCGGAGTCTTTGTCGGACACCCCACCAGCGGGCACCGGCACGGCAGGTGCCCCGGAGGCGCCCGGAGAACAGGCGCCGCCGCCCCCGCCCGGCGGGCCGGAGATGCACGGCATGGCGACCGTCACCGGAGCCGCGGCACTCAGCACCCCGCCCTCCGGCCAGTGGGCGCCGCCCCCCGGCCCGCCCGCAGCACAGGGTGGGCCGGCGCCGCAGCCGACGTACGCGGTGCACGGTCCGGCAGCGGCGTCGGCGCCGAGCCCCGAACGCCCGCACCGGCGCGGGATGTTGCTCGGGGCGCTCGGCGTCGTGCTGGCGCTGGTCTCGGGCGTCGGGACCTTCGTCGCGCTGCGCGTGTACGACACGGGCGGTGAGGACGCCAAACAGTCCGGCCCCCAGGCGAAGTCGTCGCCCGGAGCCGACAGCGACACATCCGAGAAACCGTCCCCCAAGGACATCAGCAGCCCGGCCCCCGGCGGCGCACTGCCCAAGGGGTATCTGGGCGCCTGGCAGGGCAGCGTCCAGGACGCCGACGGCTCCACGATCACCCGGCGGTTCGAGATCCGGCAGGGCGAGGAGGGCGAGGTCGTCGCCAGGACCATCAACCTTCGTGCCGACATGATGTGCGAGGGGGAGGCGACGCTGGTGGCGTTCGACGGGGGTGACGAGGGGCTGCGGATCACCAGCCGGATCACCGACAGCCACCCCGCGTCCGAGCCGTGCTCCCCGTACAAGGAGCAGACGCTGAAGCTGCGGTCCGACGGCACCCTCTCCTGGATCTACCCGGCAAGCTCCCTCTCGGCGACGCTTCGCAAAGTGGGCGACCCGGCAACTCCGGTGCCCTCCCGCATGGTGGGCGAGTGGAAGGGGGCCAACCCCCAGGGCGAGGAGCGGACCCTCACCCTCCACCGGGGCCGGGCCGGCACCGCCACCGTGCGGGTGAGCGGCGAGTACGCGGGCGACAGCTGCGAGTGGGAGTACACGCTCGGCGGCGCGGACGGGGAGACCCTGCTGTACGGCCCGGACAGGGTCGTCGAGTCCGCTTCGGGCCCGGGCTGCACGTCCTCCACCGCCTCGCTGATGATCAGTGCGATCAGCAACGAGGAGATCCGCGTTGCGCGCTTCAGCAATCCTGAGGACGATCCGCGCGTGTACCGCCGGGCCGGCTCGGACTAGGCCAGGGCCGCGGGCTCAGCGCCCCTCGCGTGTCGGCACTGTCAGCCGGGAGGGGTCTCCCTCAGGCGACGTGAACTCCAGCCGCCCGCCGTCCGGGTTGTACTCCGCGTACAGCGGGTCGACGGTGTCGAGGACGACGGCGAGCCGGTGGCCCTTGGGCACGTCGTACGCGGTGGAGAACAGCTCCAGGTCCACGGCGAACGGCTTGCCGGGGGTGCGGTCGTGGAAGGTGTGGGGGGCGTGGCTGATCAGCTTGCCGGTGCCGAGAGGGCCGACATCGTAGAGGTAGGCGTAGTAGGTACCGCTCTCCTTGTCGCTGGTCACCGTCGTGTGCAGCTTCGGCGTGCCGCGTACCGGAGTGTCCTGCGCATAACGCTCGGACTGCCACACGGCGGCGCGGGAGCGGGGGAGCAGCGGTACGGAGACGAGCGGCGGCAGCTTCAGGAACTGGTCGAGGATGCCGGTCAGGAAGATGGTGCCGCCGTCGGCGCCGGAGTTCTTGCCGGTGGCCAGCTCCTTCGTTCCGCTCAGTGACACGGTGCGGTTGCCGGAGGGGACGTCCTTCCAGCTCTTGTAGCCCTCGTAGCCGCCACTGATCGGGGTCTCCCCTGCTCGAGCGGACCCGAGAGCTTGGGAACGGGACTTGAGCTGTACGGGGGCTTCGGTGTCGATGCCGTTGTCCTCGCCCTTGAGGTAGCGATCGAACCAGCGGTGCGCGTGCGACCAGGTGTCGTTGGGGAGCCCGAGCAGGCCGGTCGCCTCGGCGGTCGCATGGTCGCCCGGACGGAACTCCAGCCGCTTGGGGCCGCGCAGCTTCTCGTAGAAGTCGGCGTACTGGTTGGGCGGGAAGATCGAGTCGTTCCAGGCGTTGCCGAGCATGACGGCGGTGCCGTTGGCGTTGATCTTGTCCAGATAGGTGGCGGGGGAGCGCTTCTTGCCCCACGCGATCATCTCATCCTCCTTGTCCAGGTTGGAGGCGAGGAAGTTCTTCATGATCTCCCGCAGTTCGGGACTCGGACGCCCGGTGAGCTCACCCGAGGCGCCGAGCATCCCGGCTGCCTGGAGGTGCTGGGTGCGGCCGCTGTAGATGGCGCCGATCAGATCGGCCCAGCCGCTGAGCGCGGTGACGGCCTTGATCCGCGGATCGTGTCCGGCTGCCAGCAGACTGATACCGGCGCCGTAGGAGACGCCGCCCATGCCGATCCGGTCCTTGTCGGCGGGGGTGTGGGCCAGCGCCCAGTCGATGACGCGGGAGGCGTCGGCGACATCCTTCGGCCCGGCGGTCTCGATCTGGCCGCCCGACTGCCAGAAGCCGCGGGAGTTGTAACTGACCACCACATAGCCGGAGTCGGCGAGCTTCTGGGCCTGCGCGAGGTACTCGATCTGCGGGCTGGCCCAGCTGGTGGGCAGCACGATCAGCGGGTACGTGCGGGCCGAGTCCTTGGCCGCCCCCTCGGGGAGGAGCACATTGCCCTTGAGGGTGATTCCGCCGTCGCCCTTGACGTCGACGAAGTCCACGCCCGAGGTGGCCGTTGCCGCTGCCTCGGCGGGCTGCGCCGTCGCGGCCGGTACGACGGCGAGACCCGTGGCAGCGAGTGTCCCGGAGAGCAGGACGGCAGCCGTACGAACGTGCCCTGAGGTGGGGGAGGGGCGCATGCGCAGCTCCAGGTGTCGAGGGTGACCCAGGGGTGGGGGTGAAAGTGACTGGAGAGTAAGCACATTGGGCTACCGGGGGTAACCCGTCGGTAGGTTACGGACCAGTAAAGAGGTGAGCCGCTCGCCGCTCCGTACGGGTTCTTGTCAGGCGGGGAGAGGGGACTTACGGTCTCAACCTCACGTATATCTACGCGTGTCGAACAGGCTGCCGCCCTCGAGAACATCCTCGTGAAGGAGCTGCTCATGCCCGACCTTGTACGTGCCGCGCTGGTCCAGGCGACCTGGACAGGCGACACCGAGTCGATGATCGCCAAGCACGAGGAGCACGCCCGAGAGGCCGCTCGCCGGGGTGCGCGGATCATCGGCTTCCAGGAGGTCTTCAACGCCCCCTACTTCTGCCAGGTCCAGGACCCGGAGCACTACCGCTGGGCCGAGCCGGTCCCGGACGGGCCCACCACCCGGCGGATGCAGGAGCTGGCGCGGGAGACCGGGATGGTCGTCGTCTCCCCGGTCTTCGAGGTCGACGGTTCCGGCTTCTACTACAACACCGCCGCCGTCATCGACGCCGACGGCACCGTGCTGGGCACCTACCGCAAACACCACATTCCGCAGGTCAAGGGGTTCTGGGAGAAGTACTACTTCCGTCCAGGGAATCTCGGCTGGCCGGTGTTCGACACCGCCGTGGGCAAGGTCGGCGTCTACATCTGCTACGACCGGCACTTCCCCGAGGGCTGGCGGGCGCTGGGCCTGGCCGGCGCGCAGCTCGTCTACAACCCGTCGGCCACCTCGCGCGGCCTCTCCGCCTATCTCTGGCAGCTCGAACAACCCGCCGCCGCCGTCGCCAACGAGTACTTCATCGCCGCCATCAACCGCGTCGGCACCGAGGAGCTGGGCGACAACGACTTCTACGGAACGAGCTACTTCGTCGACCCGCGCGGCCAGATCGTCGGTGACCTCGCCTCGGACAAGGAGGAGGAACTGCTGGTCCGTGACCTGGACATGGGAATGATCGACGAAGTTCGGCAACAGTGGGCCTTCTACCGGGACCGACGCCCGGACGCCTACGAAGGGCTGGTGCAGCCGTGAGCGCCCGGCCCGATCCTTCGCCCGGCATCCGTACCGACGTCCACCGCGAACTGCACACCCGGCACCAGGCGGTACTGCCCGACTGGCTGGCCCTCTACTACGCCGAGCCGCTGGAGCTCACACACGGCGAGGGGCGGCACGTCTGGGACGCCGAAGGGCGCCGCTATCTCGATTTCTTCGGCGGCATCCTCACCACCATGACGGCCCATGCGCTGCCCGAGGTCACCAAGGCCGTCGCCGAGCAGGCCGGGCGTGTCCTGCACACCTCCACCCTCTATCTCAACCGCCCCATGGTGGAGCTCGCCGAGCGCATCGCCGCGCTCTCCGGCATCCCCGATGCGCGGGTCTTCTTCACCACTTCGGGTACCGAGGCCAACGACGCCGCGCTGCTGCTGGCCACCACCTATCGCCGGTCCAACCAGGTGCTGGCGATGCGCAACAGCTATCACGGCCGCTCCTTCTCCACCGTCGGCATCACCGGCAACCGCTCCTGGTCGCCCACCTCCCTCTCGCCCCTGCAAACCCTCTACATCCACGGCAGCGTCCGCAGCCGCGGCCCGTTCGCGCACCTGGACGACGCGGAGTTCATCGAAGCCTGCGTCGACGATCTGGCGGACATGCTGGGCCAGGCCCGCTCGGACGTCGCCGCGCTGATCGCCGAACCCGTACAGGGCGTCGGCGGTTTCACCTCGCCGCCCGACGGGCTCTTCGGCGCCTTCCGCGAGCTCCTCCAACAGCACGGCATCCTCTGGATCAGCGACGAGGTGCAGACCGGCTGGGGCAGAACCGGCGACCACTTCTGGGGCTGGCAGGCACACGACGCCGCGGGCCCGCCCGACATGCTCACCTTCGCCAAGGGCATCGGCAACGGGATGTCCGTCGGCGGCGTCGTCGCCCGCGCCGAGATCATGAACTGTCTGGACGCCAACTCCATCTCCACCTTCGGCGGCAGCCCCGTCACCATGGCGGCGGCCAACGCCAACCTCGGCTACCTCCTCGAACACGACCTCCAGGGCAACGCACGCCGCGTCGGCGGTCTGCTGCTGGAGCGGCTGCGCGCCGCGGCGTCCGGACTCGGCGTCGTCCGCGAGGTACGCGGGCGCGGGCTGATGGCGGGCGTCGAACTGGTGGTGCCCGGCACGGGTGAGCCTTCGGCTGATGCGGCGTCACTCGTGTTGGAGGCAGCACGTGAGGGCGGCGTCCTCATCGGCAGGGGCGGCGGCGGGGTGCTGCGCATCGCGCCGCCGCTCACGCTGACCGTCGCCGAGGCCGAGGAGGGCGCCACCGTACTGGAACGCGCCCTGCGTGTCGCCGACAGCGCATCTTGAGGGGCTGCCCCTGGCTGCCGCTTGCCGTCTGCGGCTTTCGTCGTGGCCGCTCGCGCAGTTCCCCGCGCCCCTGACGGGGCACGTCTCCTGCGCGCTTGGGCAGTCTGCGCCAGGGGCGCAGGGTGGGCAAGCGCAGCCCCCCATGCCGGGAAAGCAGAATCCACCGGCCCAGCAATGGCAGAGCATTGGAAGGGCAACCGTATGACCCAGAGGACCCTGATCAAAGGCGGACTGGTCATCACCGCCGCCGAGGAGACGGAGGCCGACGTCCTCGTCGAGGACGGCTGTATCGCCGCGATCGCCGCCCGGAACAGCGCCGCCGCCGCGTCGTTCACCGCCGACCGCACCCTGGATGCCACCGGCAGGTACGTCATCCCGGGCGGCGTCGACGGCCACACCCATATGGACTTCCCGTTCGGCGGGACCTTCTCCAGCGACGACTTCGAGACCGGCACCCGCGCTGCCGCCTGGGGCGGTACCACGACCATCGTCGACTTCGCCGTCCAGACCAAGGGCCACGCACTGCGCGAGGGGCTGGACCAGTGGCACGCCAAGGCCGAAGGCCGGTGCGCCGTCGACTACGCCTTCCACATGATCCTCTCCGATGTGAACGACGGCACGCTCAAGGAGATGGACGCCCTGGTGGCGGAGGGCGTGACCTCGTTCAAAATGTTCATGGCCTACCCGGGCGTCTTCTACAGCGACGACGGCCAGATCCTCCGCGCCATGCAGCGCACCGCCGCCAACGGCGGGCTGACGATGATGCACGCCGAGAACGGCATCGCCATCGACGTCCTGGTCGAACAGGCCCTCGCCGCCGGCCGCACCGACCCGCGCCACCACGGCGAGGTCCGTAAAGCGCTGTTGGAGGCCGAGGCCACACACCGGGCCATCCAGCTGGCCCGGGTCGCCGGCTCGCCGCTGTACGTCGTCCACGTCTCCGCGAGCGAAGCCGTCGAACAGCTCGCCGCCGCACGCGGAATGGACCTGCCCGTCTTCGGCGAGACCTGCCCGCAGTACCTCTATCTGAGCACCGACAACCTCGCCGAGCCCGACTTCGGCGGCGCCAAATACGTGTGCAGCACCCCGCTGCGGCCCCGCGAGCACCAGGCGGCGCTGTGGCGGGCGCTGCGCACCGACGACCTCCAGGTCGTCTCCACCGACCACTGCCCCTTCTGCTTCACCGGCCAGAAGGAGCTGGGCAGGGGCGACTTCTCCAAGATCCCGAACGGGATGCCCGGCGTCGAGCACCGGATGGACCTGCTCCACCAGGCCGTCGTCGACGGGCATCTCACCCGGCGCCGCTGGATAGACATCGCCTGCGCCACCCCGGCCCGGATGTTCGGCCTCTACCCGAAGAAGGGCACCCTGGCGCCCGGCGCGGACGCGGACATCGTCATCTACGACCCGCACGCCGAACAGACCCTCTCGGCCGAGACCCACCACATGAACGTCGACTACTCGGCCTACGAGGGCAAACGCATCACCGGCCGCGTCGAGACGGTGCTCTCCCGCGGCGAGCCGGTCGTGGAACGGGGCAGCTACGCGGGCCGGGCCGGGCACGGCCGGTACGTCCCGCGCGGAATCTGCCAGCTTCTCAACTGACAGCTGCTCAACCAAACGTGGACTCGTAAGGGGTATGCCCATGGACTTCGGACTCGTCGCCCAGACGGATCCGCCCGGTGCCGAGACGGTCGCGCTGATGCGGCGCGCCGAGCGCAACGGCTTCCGGTACGGCTGGACGTTCGACTCGCCGGTGCTGTGGCAGGAGCCGTACGTCATCCACAGCCGCATCCTCGCCGAGACGGAACGGCTGGTCGTCGGGCCCATGGTCACCAATCCCGGCACCCGTTCCTGGGAGGTCACCGCCTCCACCTTCGCCACCCTCAACGAGATGTACGGCAACCGGACCGTGTGCGGCATCGGGCGCGGCGACTCGGCGATGCGGGTCGCCGGGCGCCCGCCCGCCACCCTCGCCAGGCTGGGGGAGGCCATGCGGACCATCCGCGAGCTGGCCGAGGGCCGCGAGGCGGTGGTGGACGGCACCCCGGTGCGGCTGCCGTGGGTCCGCGACGGGCAGCTGCCGGTATGGATGGCCGCCTACGGGCCCAAGGCGCTGGCGCTGGCCGGACGGGAGGCGGACGGCTTCATCCTCCAGCTCGCCGACCCGCTGCTGACCGCGTGGATGGTGGGCGCCGTCCGGGAGGCCGCGGTGCAGGCGGGCCGTGATCCGGCGGAGGTCACCATCTGCGTCGCCGCACCCGCCTACGTGTGCGAGGACACCCCGGAGGCGCTGGCACACGCCCGTGAGCAGTGCCGCTGGTTCGGCGGCATGGTCGGCAACCACGTCGCGGACCTCGTCGCGCGGTACGGCGAGCACTCCGACGCCGTACCCGCGGCGCTCACCTCCTACATCAAGGAACGCGCGGGCTACGACTACGCGCACCACGGCCGGGCCGGCAACCCCGACACCGCGTTCGTGCCCGATGACATCGTCGACCGGTTCTGCCTGCTGGGTCCCCCGCAGGCCCATGCCACCCGGCTCCGCGAGCTCGCCGAACTCGGCGTGGACCAGTTCGCGCTCTACGCCATGCACGATGCGAAGTCGGATGTCGTCGACGCATACGGCTCCGCGATCATCCCGGAGCTGGCCTAGCACTTGCCTGTGCTGGGAAGGGGTTGCCCCTGCTTGACGTCCGCAGGCTGCGTGTTCGTCGTGGCTGGTCGCGCAGTTCCCCGCGCCCCTTCGGGGCGCGGTCACTCGTCCTGTTTCTCGTAGACCAGTGGCTGGTAGTCGGGGTGTCTGCGGATGTAGTTCGCGAAGAAGGGGCAGATCGGGGCCACCTTGTCGCCCGCCTCCTGGGCCGTCTCCAGGATGTGGTGCGAGAGGGCGCCGCCGATCCCCTGGCCCTCGAACGCGGGCTCGACCTCCGTGTGCGTCACCGCGATCACGCCGGGGGCACGGAGGTACTGCGCGACCCCTGCGAGGGCACCGCCGATCCGCGCCTCATAGCGGCTCTCGGCGGTGTTGTCGGAGATTTCGAGCTGCTGCTGGTCGGCCATGCTCTCCCTCGTTGCTGACTCCGCCCGCGCCGGTCGTGTTCGCCGGGATCATGCGGCCAGCCTCGCCGTGCGGGCCGCGCCCGGCAACGGGGCAGCGTCCATCGGGGTTGCCCCGGCGTGGAGCGGATCTCCCGCACGCAGAAGCGCTCCGGGACCAGTAGGCGTTGAGCATACCGATCGGTCGGTATGCCAAGAGGTCAGGGCGGGCGAGAACTCCGCGGAGTTGACTTGAACCTCGCTTCAACTTGCAGAGTTTGATCACGCGGCACACCCGCCCCGGCGACAGCCGCAGCCCACAGCAGCAACCCGCGCAGCGAACAAACGCACCCGAAGGAGCACAGCCGTGATTCTGGTAACCGGAGCGACAGGCAAGGTCGGCGGACAGGTGGCGGCACAGCTCGTCGCGGCGGAAGTCGCCGTACGCGTACTCGTCCGCAACCCCGAAACCGCCGTACTGCCGGACGCCGTCGAGGCCGCACGCGGCGGCCTGGTCGACGTCGTACGCGGTGACCTCGCGGACCCCGCAAGCCTGACCGAAGCCCTCGCGGGAGAGGTGGACGCCGTCTTCCTCATGTGGCCGCTGGCCGGCCCGCGCGGCTCGGCGGGGATCGTCGCCGCCCTCGCCGCTCGCACCCGCCGCATCGTCTACCTGTCGACCCGCGGCGTGTCCGACGACGACACCGCGGAGCTCGGCGAGGACATCCTCGGCACCCACGCCGCGCTGGAACGGCTGATCCGCGCTTCCGGCGCCGAGTGGACCCTGCTTCGGCCCGGCGGGTTCGCCGGCAACACCCTGGGCTGGGCGCCCCAGGTCCGCGCCGGTGGTCCCGTCCGTATCGCCTACCCGCAGGCCGCCCGTACCCTTGTGCACGAGACCGACGTCGCCGGCGCCGCCGTCCGCGCCCTGCTGACCGACGACCTGGTGGGGACGGCACCCGAACTCACGGGGCAGGAACTGCTCACCCAGGCCGAGCAGGTGGCCATCATTGCCGAGGCCCTCGGCCGCTCCCTCACCGTCGAAAAGCTCTCCCGGGAGGAAGCCCACGCCGACCTCCTCGCAGCCGGTCTGTCCCCCGCCTACGCGGAGGGCATCCTCGACGCCCACGCCGCGATGGAGACCGACCCGGAAACGGTCGTGACGGGAGCCGCCGAACTGCTGGGCCACCCGCCCCGCACCTACCGGCAGTGGGTGACCGACCACGCCGCCGACTTCCGGTAGCCGACAGCCCCCGCCCGGCGCTCCCCGTGAGCGCCGGGCCCTGCCGCCGAACGGGGCCTCCCGGAGCAGCCGCCCGGGGGAGCGGCCCCCTTTCCGCCGGGGCGCCTCGATCGGGTGAGAAAACCGCGCCAGCAGGTTCGCCGCCCCGATGGGTCGCTAGCTTTGTATTCGGGAAGCCGGGCAGGTATGCCTCTGTTGAGAGGGCACTGTGGGGGAGAATATGCGCCGCGTAGGACAGGTTTCTTGGCCGGATGCCGTCGCGGCGGAGTACGAACGTCAAGGATATTGGCGTCACCAATTGCTCGGGGAATTCCCCTCCCAATGGGCAAAGCGCCACGGCGACCGAGTCGCCGTGCTGGACGATCGCCATTCGCTGACCTACACGGAATTGGCCCGGCTCACCGCAAGAATGACGGCGCGGCTGCTGCGGCTGGGACTGCGGGACGGGGACAACGTCGTCCTGCAACTCCCCAACTGCTGGGAGTTCGTCCCTCTTGTGCTCGGCTGCATGCGGGCGGGGATCGCGCCCGTCCTGGCGCTGCCGCAGTACCGCGAGCATGAACTCGTTCATCTGGTACGAAGCGCGGAGGCCGCCGCGATCGTAGTGGGGGCGCCCGACCGGAAGTGCGACTACGAGGAGCTGGCGCACCGGGTCGTCGCCGCGAGCGGCCAGGACTGCCGGGTACTCGCAGTGAGCCCGGCGGCGAACCCGGCGTCGCTCTCCCTCCGCTCCGCCCTGGTGGGCGAGAGAGGGAACGAGGGCGGGAGCGAGGACGAGGCCGGCACCGGAATGCCGTCCGGTGCGCGGTCACCGGCGCCCGACGACCTGGCACTTCTGCTGCTGTCCGGCGGAACGACGGGCGGCGCGCCGAAACTGATCGGCCGCACCCACAATGACTACGAGTACAACTTCCGCCGCATGGCCGAGCTGTGCGGCTTCGACGAGCGCACCGTCTATCTGGCGGTTCTGCCCGCAGGGCACAACTTCACGCTCGGCTGTCCGGGACTGCTCGGCACCCTGGCTGCGGGCGGCAAGGTGGTCCTGATCCCCTCACCGGAGCCCGAGGCCGCTTTCGCGGCCATCGACCGGCATCAGGTGACTGCCACGGCCCTGGTCCCCTCGCTCGCCCAGCGGTGGCTCGAACGCGCTGCGCAGTCCCGCTACGCCACCGCGGGCCTGTCCCTCGTCCAGGTGGGCGGAGCACGCTGCCCGGAGTCTGTGGTCACCGGGCTCACGACGACGTTCGGCTGCACTGTGCAGCAGGTGTTCGGGATGGCGGAGGGCCTGCTCAACTGCACCCGGCTCGACGACCCACCGGAGATCATCCGTAGCACGCAGGGCCGCCCCATCAGCCCGGGGGACGAGATCAGGATCGTCGATGCCGAGGGCAGGCCCGCCGAGCACGGCGAGCTGCTCACCCGGGGCCCCTACACACCGCGTGGGTACTTCCGCGGGGGTGCGCACAACACCCGCAGTTTCACCATCGAGGGCTGGTACCGCACCGGTGACGTCGTACGTCGGCACCCGAGCGGAAATCTGGTGGTGGAGGGGCGGACCAAGGATGTGATCAACCGGAACGGGGAGAAGATCTCCGCCGCGGAGATCGAGGACCTGGCCTGCCTCATCCCCGGTGTCCGCGCGGCAGTTGCCGTACCCATGCCGGACTCCGTCACCGGAGAACGTCTCGGACTCGGCGTCGTACTGCGTTCCGGGACCGGGCTCGATCTGGACGACGTGAAGAAGTTTCTCACCGCCAAGGGTGTCGCCGCATTCAAGCTGCCGGAACACCTGCACATTCTTCCGGAAATCCCGCTGACTCCCATCGGTAAGCCCGACAAGAAGAAGGTGCGGGACCTGCTCCTCGCCGGCTGATCCCCCGAAGCTGCCAGAACACGCCACGTCCGTACGTGAATGCGCGGCGGCGCGTTTCTGCATGAATGCGCCCCCACCGGAAAAGGAAAGAGAGCTGGACTTGGCCACGAGGTCTCACTACGAAGAATTCTGCGCCGATCTGTCAGCCGACCCGTTGTCTTCCGCAGTTGGACTGGTCAGGTCGCAGTTCTTCGACCGTTATCTGGTGTACGAGAAGAACGGCGTCTACACCGTGGCCGGAGGGATCGCCGGGGAACTGGTCGCCGACCACGCACGGGTCCGTCGGAGCTGGCAGGGCGCCGAAGTCTCGCTCCCTTGGGACGGCCGGGACCTGAAGCCGGTGGCGGAACTCCTCGACGGGCTGCCCGTGGCGGACTGGCGGGTCTACGGGTGGGCCGCCTTCGAGCTCGCCTACCCCCGGGCGGGTCTCTCCGTGCCCCCTTCCGCCGACCCGCTCCTGCACCTGGTGCTGCCCCGGATCGAGGTGTCCTTCGGCGCCGGGCGGGTGTGGGGCCGGGCGATCGACCCCGTTGAGCGGGAGCAGATGCTGGAGCAGCTTCTCCTGGGCGTCGGCAGCGGCACGAACGCCGTCGGCAAGGCGACCACCGACGGCGGAACCGCGCCGGAGCAGCCCCGCTGCGTGGCGGTCGACCGCCACGATGCCGCCGCCTACCAGGAGTCGGTACGTACGGCGGTGGAGCACATCGAGCAGCGCCGGCTCCAGAAAGTCATCCTCTCCCGCGCTTTGCCCGTGGACTTCGAGGTGGACCTCCCTGCGACGTACGCGGCCGGGCGGCGTCGCAACACTCCTGCGCGGTCCTTCCTGTTCGACTTCGGGCGGCTGCGCGGCGCCGGCTTCAGCCCTGAGACGGTCGCCGAGGTCTCCTCAGCGGGCATGGTGACCACCCAGCCGCTGGCGGGGACACGGGCTCGTTCCGATGTGCCGGAGGCCAACGAGAGCTTGCGCGCTGATCTGTTGCGCAACGCCAAGGAGATCTACGAGCACGCGATCTCGGTCAAAGCGTCCTTCGAGGAGCTCCAGCAGGTGTGTGACCCGTGCAGTGTGCGGGTGAGTGACTTCATGTCCGTCAAACAGCGCGGCAGCGTCCAGCACCTCGGCTCACGTGTCACCGGAAACCTCGACGCAGGACGTACCGCGTGGGACGCGTTCGCCGCGCTGTTTCCCGGCGTCACCGCATCCGGCATCCCCAAGTCCGCCGCGTACCACGAGATCCGCCGGCACGAGCCGGGCCCGCGCGGACCCTACGCGGGCGCGGTGCTCACCGCGGGCGCGGACGGCAGCCTCGATGCCGCGCTGGTACTCCGGAGCATCTTCCAGCGGGACGGCCGCACCTGGCTGCGGGCCGGCGCCGGGATCGTGGAGCAGTCCGATCCGGCCCGCGAGTACGAAGAGACCTGCGAAAAGCTGCACAGCGTTGCCGACTGCCTGGTTCCGCAGCCCTCTTCCGCCGTGCTGCTCGGCTGACGCGCCGTCCTCACCGAAGACCGAACCCTCCCGAGGCGGAAAGAGCTTGAGCGAGCATGTCTGACACCACTTCCTACGAGCTGACGGCCGCACAGCTGGGCATCTGGCATGCCGAACGGCTCAGCTCCGAGGGCGAAGCGGCCTACTACACGGGCGAGTACCTGGAGATCATCGGCCCGCTGGATGTGCGGCGGTTCGAAACCGCACTGCGTCGCGCCATCGGCGAAGCCCAAGCGATGCACCTTCGCTTCATCCCCATGGAGAACGGCGACGCACGCCAACAGCCGGCAGTCTCCGACGACTGGCCCCTGCACCTCATCGACGTCAGCACGGAAGCCGACCCGCGCGGTGCTGCCGAGCAGTGGATGTGTGCCGCTCTGCGGCGGCCCCTCGACGTCGGCACAGGGCCGCCACTCTTCACGCAGGCCCTGTTCACAGTGGCCCCGGACCGCTTCTTCTGGTTCAACGCCTTCCACCACCTCCTGCTGGACGCCTTCGGCTCCTCGCTCGTCGCCGAACGGGCCGCACAGCTCTACGAGGAGCTGTCGCACGGCACCCGGACACAGGGCGACCCTCTGGAGCCGGTCTCCGTTCTCTTCGACGCCGACGCCGCATACCGGTCCGCACCCGAACGCGAGCACGACCGCCGGTTCTGGCTCGAGACCCTCGGCGACGCGCCGCGCGCGGTCAGTCCGAGCGGCCGGACGGCCTCCACGAGGGCCCAGTCGCCCCTCCGGCATACGCACGGCCTGAAGCCGGACGACATCGCGGCCCTCAAGGCGGCGGCCGAACGGCTGGAGACCCGGTTCTCCTCCCTGCTCGTAACAGCCGCAGCCGTCTTCCTGCACCGCACCACCGGGGCGCAGGACATCCTCATCGGGCTGCCGGTGCTGAACCGGCAGCGGGGCAAGCAGCGGCGGGCACCCGGCACAGCGGCAAACGTGCTCCCTCTCCGCTTCACGGTGCGGCCCGAGATGTCGGTGGGAGAACTCCTGGCGCACACCTCCGAGCACATCCGGGAAGCTCTGCGGCACCAGCGCTACCGCTACGAGGACATCGTCCGCGACCTCAAGCGGGTGGGGGACGTGGGCGACCTCGTAGCACTCTCGGTCAACATCCAGTCCTTCGGCGCCGTCTCGTTCGGCGCGTGTGTCACCCGCGCACATCTCGTCTCCTTCGGTCCCTGCGACGACCTGTCGATCACGCTCTACGACCGCGCCTTCGACAACAGCGCCGAGTTCACCTTCGACGCCGGCCAGGAGCTCTACACCCTGGAGGAGCTCGGCACCACCGCCCACCGGTTCCTGCGCATCCTCGACTGGCTCGCAGCAGCATCCCACCAGGACCTCGTCGGGCGTGCCCCGCTGCTGGACGAGGCCGAACGCCGGCGCGTCGTTCACGAGTGGAACGCGACCCGGCAGGAGATGCCTGACGTGCCGTTCCCCGCGCTGTTCGAGGCGCAGGTGAGGCGTTCACCCGACGCGGTCGCCGTGGTGTGCGGGGACCGGAAGGTCACGTACGCCGAGTTGAACCAGCGTGCAAACCGGCTGGCCCGGTGGCTGGTGGCGCGGGGCGTGGGGCCCGAGGCGCTGGTGGGCGTGGTGATGGAGCGCTCGGTGGACGTGGTGGTGGCGTTGCTGGGCGTGACGAAGGCGGGGGGCGGCTATGTGCCGATCGACCCGGCCTACCCCGTCGAGCGGGTGGCTTCCATGCTGACGGACGCCGCCCCCGCCGCGGTGCTGACCGACCGAGCGTCCGCGGGCGGGCCTGCGGACGGTTTCGGCGGACCGGTGCTGGTGCTCGACGATCCCGAAGCGGCGGCCGAACTCGCCGGTTTCCACGACTCCGACGTGACGGACGCGGAGCGCCGGGTACCGCTGTCGGTACGGAACACGGTGTACGTGATCTACACCTCCGGCTCCTCGGGGCGGCCCAAAGGTGTCGCCGTCGAACATCGCAGCCTGGTCAACTACGTGCAGCGCTGTCGGCACGAGTTCCCCGAGCTGCGCGACAGCGCGGTCCTGCACCACACCATCTCCTTCGACGCGCTGGCGACCGCCTTCCACGCCCTGCTCACCAGCGGCGGCCGGATGTACGTCGCCCAGCTGGGCACGGAACTCGCCGCCACGCTGGACGGACAGCGCCCGGCGTTCCTCGACATCACCCCCAGCCACCTCCCCCTCCTCAAGGCGGCACCCGAGAACTGCGCCCCCACAGGCGAGCTTCTGCTCGGCGCGGAGCCGCTCCACGCGGCGCAGCTGCGGGAATGGTGTCAGTCCCACCCGGGCGTCACCGTGACGAACGAGTACGGGCCGACGGAGGCCACCGTCGGCTGCACCGCTTACCGGCTCCCCCCGGGAGCGCCGCTCCCCGACGGAGACGTGCCGATCGGCCGGCCCATCGCCAACATGCGGGCATATGTGCTCGACGCGGCGTTGCAGCCCGTCCCGCCCGGTGCGGTGGGGGAGCTGTATGTGGCGGGCGCAGGGGTCGCCCGAGGGTACGTGGGGCGTGCGGCACTGACCGCGGAGCGGTTCGTCGCGTGCCCGTTCGCGGTGGGGGAGCGGATGTACCGCACCGGGGACGTGGTGCGCTGGAACGCGGCCGGCGAGCTGGAGTTCGTGGAGCGGGCGGACGAGCAGGTGCAGATCCGCGGGTTCCGCGTGGAGCTGGGCGAGGTGGAAGCGGTCCTCGCCGGGCACGAGGGTGTGGAGCAGGCCGCGGTGGTGATGCGTGAGGACGTGCCCGGCGACCAGCGCCTGGTGGCCTACATCGTCCCCACGGGCGGGGCGCGCGGTGCGGGGGAGGCGGGCGGTGGCCGACCGGAACCGGCTCGCCCGGATGCGGCTGCCCTGCGGACCCATGTCGCGAACGCGCTGCCGCGTCACATGATGCCCGCTGCCTTCGTGTTCCTGGACGCGTTCCCGGTGACGGTGAACGGAAAGCTGGACCGGAAGTCCCTGCCCGCTCCCAGCAGCACGACAGACAGCGGCGACTCCGGGCGGGCTCCCGGCACGCCCAGGGAGCAGGCCCTGTGTGCGGGCTTCGCCGAGGTTCTCGGCCTGAAGCAGGTCGGAGTGGAGGAGAACTTCTTCGAGCTGGGCGGGCATTCACTGCTGGCCGTGGCCCTGGTGGAGCGGCTGCGGGAGCAGGGCATCGGCATCGACGTACGCACCCTGTTCGCCTCCCCCACAGTGGCCGAGCTCGCGTCGGCGATCGGCGCCGGGGAGGTGACTGTCCCACCGTGCCTCATCCCGGACGGGGCGGAAGTGATCACGCCGGAGATGGTGCCGCTGGCCGGGCTGACGGAGCCGGAGCTGCGGCAGCTCGTCTCCCGTGTCCCGGGCGGCGCGGCGAACGTGGAGGACATCTACCCACTGGCGCCCCTTCAGGAGGGCCTGCTCTTCCACGACCTGATGCGGACCGGTGAGGCTGGTGCGTCCGACCCGGACAAAGAGGCGGCGTACGTCCTCTCGGTAGTGCTCGGCTTCGCCACCGAACCACAACTGGAGGACTTTCTTGCCGCGCTGCGGCGGGTGATCGAGCGGCACGACTGCCTGCGGGCCGCGGTGCTGTGGGAGGGCCTGCGCGAGCCGGTGCAGGTCGTGGCGCGAGAGGTGACCCTGCCCGTGCGGGCGGTCACGCTGGAGCACGGAACGGACCCGGTGTCCTCCCTGCTCGCCGCAGGCCGGGACGCGTTCGATGTGGGACGTGCGCCACTGGCACGGGTGCTCACCGCGGCCGAACCCGGCGGGCAGCGGTGGCTCGCGTTGCTCCAGGTCCATCACTTGGTGCAGGACCACAAGGGCCTGGAAATCATGCTGGAGGAGGTACGCGCCCTGCTGGAGGGACGTGAGGCCGAGTTGCCCGTCCCGGTGTCCTTCCGCAACTACGTGGGACAGGCCCGGCTGCGGATGACGCGGGAGGAACACGAGAACCACTTCGCCGCTCTGCTGGGCGATGTGGAGCAGCCGACCACGCCGTTCGGACCGGCGAAGGCGGACGACCAGGGGGTGGTGCGGCGGGAGCGGATCGTCCTGGAGCCGGAGCTGGTCGAGCGGCTACGGGAGCAGACACGCCGACTCTCGGTGAGCGCGGCAACCCTCTTCCATGTGGCATGGGCGAGGGTGGTCGCGGCGGCTTCCGGACGCGACGACGTGGTTTTCGGCACGGTGCTGTTCGGGCGGATGCAGGGCGGAACGGGCTCGGACCGGGGCCCGGGCCTGTACATCAACACCCTGCCCGCACGCGTACGCGACGGCGGCGTCGGAGTCAGGGACGCGGTGCGGGACATGCATCACCAACTGGCCGACCTTCTCGTCCACGAGCATGCGCCGCTGGCGCTGGCCGTGCGGTCGAGTGGAATGGCCGCCGGTCAGGGCCCCCTGTTCACCTCGCTACTGAATTTCCGGCACATCTCGTCCGGCGAACCGGCCGAACAGGTCCGGCTGGCCGGAGCCGAGTGGCTGCACGCCGATCAGACGATCGACATGCCGCTCGGAGCATCCATCGACGCCACGGAATCCGGCTTCGATCTCACGGTCGACGCGGCCGAGCCGATCGACGCCTCCGCGGTGTGCCGCATGCTGCGCACCGCAACCGAGAGCCTGCTCGCCGCACTGGAGACAGCACCGGGGACTCCGCTGCGCCGGCTGGAGGTGCTGGATGCGGCGGAGAAGCAACGGCTGCTGGAGGTGTGGAGCAGCACCGAGGAGGCGGCACCGGAGCGAGTGCTGCCCGAGCTGTTCGAGGAGCAGGTGCGGCGATCGCCGGATGCGGTGGCCGTGGCGTGCGGCGGAGAGGAGGTGTCGTATGCGGAGCTGAACGAACGGGCCAACCGTCTGGCCCGGTCGCTGCTGCGGCGGGGCGCGGGGCCGGAGTCGCTGGTCCCTGTGGTCATGGAGCGGTCGGTGGACCTGGTGGTGGCGGTGCTGGGGGCAGTGAAGGCAGGGGCCGGATATGTGCCGGTGGATCCGGCCTATCCGGCGGAACGGGTCGCCCTCATGCTGGAGGACGCCGCTCCGGTCGTGCTGCTGACGGACAGCGCGTCGATGGCACGGCTGCCGAACGGGCTGGGCATGCCGGTGCTGGCGGTCGACGATCCGGCAGCCGCCGATGAGATCGCGAGCATGGACGCCGCAGATGTCACCGACGCCGCGCGTGCCACACCGCTGTCACCCCGGCACCCGGCGTACGTGATCTACACCTCCGGGTCGACCGGCCGTCCCAAGGGGGTCGTGGTCACCCACACCGGTATCGCTTCCCTGGTCGCGGCCCAGACCGAGCGGCTGGACCTCACCCCGGACAGCCGGGTTCTGCAACTGGTTTCGCCCAGCTTCGACGTGTCCGTCTGCGACCTGTGCAGCGCACTGCTCACAGGGGCCACGCTGGTACTGGCGCCGGGGACCGATCTGTTGTCCGCGCTCACCGACTCGGGCCCCGGCATCACCCACGCCGCCGTACCGGCCCCCGTGCTCGCTGCTGTCGAGCCCTCCTCGGTGTCCGTACCGACACTCACCGTCGGAGGCGAGACCTGCCCTGCAGGTGTGGTGGCACGCTGGGCACCCGGGCGGCGGATGCTCAACGCCTACGGGCCGACCGAGACCACCGTGTGCGCGACGACGAGCGAGCCGCTGGCCCCCTCCTCGACGGCCCCGCCGATCGGCAGGCCCGTCACGGGAGCACGGGTATATGTCCTGGACGGGTCCTTGCGGCCCGTACCGCCCGGCGTGGTGGGGGAGTTGTATGTGGCCGGTGCGGGAGTGGCACGCGGCTATCTGAACCGGCCGGGACTGACTGCGGAACGCTTCGTGGCCGACCCGTTCGGTGCGCCGGGTTCTCGTATGTACCGAACCGGCGACCTGGTGAAATGGCTCCCGGGCGGTGAGTTGGAGTTCGCCGGCCGGGCGGACGACCAGGTCAAGGTCCGCGGATTCCGGATCGAGCCGGGAGAGATCGAGTCAGCCCTGCTCTCCTGTTCGGATGTCGCGCAGGCGGCGGTGGCCGTTCGCCAGGACAGGCTGATCGCTTACGTGGTGGCGGGCGCCGGGGCGCTCACATCGGAACAGCTGCGCTCACACCTCGGCTCGTCCCTCCCTGCCCATATGGTCCCGGCGGACTTCGTCTTCCTGGACGCGCTGCCGCTGACTCCGAACGGAAAGCTCGACCGGGCCGCCCTGCCCGCGCCCGAGCACCACGCCACCCCGGAGAGCCGCGAACCGCGCACTCCGAAGGAGCGGACGCTGGCCGAACTGGTCGCTGACGTACTGGGCATGACCAAGGTCGGCGTGGACGACAACTTCTTCGAGATCGGTGGGGACAGCATTCTGGCCATCCAACTGGTGGCGCGAGCCCGGACGGCCGGGCTCGTGTTCACCACACGGGATGTCTTCACCCACAAGACGGTGGCTGCGCTGGCCGTCGCCGCCCGGTCGCAGGAGGATGCGGAGCGGGCCGAGGGGCGCACGGAGCCGGACATCGGCACCGGCGACATTTTGCCGACCCCGATCGTGGAGTGGTGGCGGCAGCACAGCGGCGCCGTGGACGGGTTCTGCCAGGCGATGCTGGTACGGGTCCCCTCCGACACCAACGTGCGGCGGCCGGAGCAGGCCGTACAAGCTCTCCTCGACCACCACGACGCGCTGCGACTGCGACTGACCGTCCAGCAGCCCGAGGAAGACTGGTCGTTGCGGGTGGAGCCGCCTGGAACGGCGGAAGCAGCGAAGCTCGTGACCCGGGTGGAGACAGCCGGGCTGGACGGCGAGCAACTGGACGCGGTGGTGGCCGAGCAGTTCGCCGCGGCACGTACCCGGCTGGACCCACAGGCGGGGGTGATGCTGCAAGCAGTGTGGTTCGATGCGGGGCCACGACGGTCCGGGCGTCTCCTGCTGGGGATCCACCACCTGGCAGTGGACGGAGTGTCCTGGCGGATCCTGCTGCCGGACCTTCGGACGGCTTGGGAGACAGCGGAGGCCGAACACCCGGCATTGGAGCCGGTCGGTACTTCCGTACGTCGCTGGACACAGTTGCTGGCCGCCGAGGCCCACAACCCGCGTCGTACGGCCGAACTGCCCGCATGGAAGGCCATGCTGGAAGACACCGAACCCCTGCTGGGCGCTGAGCATTTGACGTCCGGCCATGGGACGGACAGCCAGGGCAGGCAGCTGACCCTCACTCTGCCGACCGAGACCACCGCGGCGCTGCTGACCCGGGTGCCGACCGCCTTCCACTCCGGTGCGCAGGACGTGCTGCTGGCCGCCTTCGGCCTGGCGACTGCCGAGTGGCGCCGCCGCCGCGGAGAGTCCGACGGCGCGGTGGCCGTGGACGTGGAGGGCCACGGCCGGTGCGAGGACCTGGCACCCGGAGTGGACCTGTCCCGCACCGTGGGCTGGTTCACCAGCGTCCACCCGGTCCGGCTCACCCCGCAGCCGCTGACCTGGCCCCAACTGCGGGCGGCGGGACCGGAACTGGCGCGGGCGGTCAAATCCCTCAAGGAGCAACTCCGGGCCGTGCCGGGGGAGGGACTCGGCTTCGGACTGCTGCGCCACCTCAACTCCGACACCGCGCCCACACTGGCCGACCTGCCCATCCCCCAGGTGGGGTTCAACTACCTGGGCCGGCAGAGCGCTCCCGGCGGGGAAGCACCATGGGTTCCGCTGATGGACGAGATGGCGGCGCAGCTGTCCGGGGGAGACTGCACGGACATCCGGCAGCCCCACCCCCTGGAGATCAACGCGGTCACCCACGACGGCCCGGCAGGCTCTCAGCTGGTGGCTTCCTGGTCCTGGAACGGAACGCTGCTGGACAGGGAGGCGGTGGACGAACTCGCGCAGATGTGGTTCGTCGCGCTGGAGGCCATCACCGCATGCGCCGACCGGCCCGGCATGGGCGGGCTGACGCCCTCGGACGTACCGCTGGTCGACCTCACCCAGGAGCAGATCGAGCGGCTGGAGGCCGACTTTTCCCAGCACTGCGGGCAGTCGGCCGGCGAGCGACCCGGGCCACCCGCGGCAGCCAGGACGGGACTGGCGGAGATCTGGCCGCTAACGCCGGTGCAGGAGGAGATGCTGAAGCAGACGCTCCACTGTTACAAGAACGAAGACGCGGACGTCAATGTCAATCAGCTGGTCCTGGACCTGGACGGCCCCGTGGACGTTCGTGCCCTGCGGTCGGCCGGCCAGGTGCTGCTGGACCGGCACTCCGCCCTCCGCGTCGGCTGCCCCCACCACGGGTTGCGCCGAGCAGTGCACGTCGTCCCGTTCCAGGCCGAACTGCCATGGCAAGAGGTCGACTTGGAGGGAGTGGGTGCGGGTGCTCGGGAGGACGAGGCCGAGCGGTTGGCGGCCACCGAACGCGCCCTTCGCTTCGATCTGGCCCGTGGACCACTCCTGCGGATGGCGCTGGTTCGGCTGTCTGCCCATCGGCACCACCTGGTGCTCACTCACCACCACAATCTGCTCGACGGCTGGTCCATGCCCGTGCTGCTGCGAGAGCTGTGGACCGTCTACGCCGCCGACGGCGATCCCAGCGGACTTCCCCCGGCGTCTGACTACGGGGCTTTCCTGGCCTGGCGGCGCGCGCAGGACCGGGAGGGGGCCCAGGCCGCTTGGCGCGAAGCGTTGGCCGGCCTGGCCGGTCCCTCGCTGATCGCTCCCTCGGGGAACACCGACCGGCCGTCACAACCTCACCAGGAGATGAATGCCGAACTGTCCGCCGAACTGACCGCCACGCTGGGTGCGGTCGCACGTGAGCGCAACCTGACCACCAACACCCTCGTCCAGGGCGCCTGGGCACTCCTGCTCGGCCGTGCGACCGGGCAGGACGATGTGGTCTTCGGCACCACCGTTTCCGGACGTCCGCCACAGGTGCCCGGCGTGGAGACGATGGTCGGTCTGCTGATCAACCGAGTCCCGGTACGTGTGCGCTGGGACCCGGCCGAGCCGGTGGGCGAGCTGCTGACCCGCTTGCAGAGCGAGCAGTCGGAACTGCTGGCCCACCAGCACCTGGGCCTCGCCGACATCCAGCGGATGACCGGCCATCCTGAACTGTTCGACACCCTCGTCATCTTCGAGAACTACCCCGTCGAGGAAGCCGACTGGCAACCGGTTGACGCCCAGCTTCGCGCCACCATCGCCCACTGTCACGACACTCCGGCCTACCCCCTCAGCCTCCTGGTCGTGCCGGGCCCCCGGATGAGCCTGCACCTGGTCCACCGGCCCGACCTCATCGAGACAGCCACCGCGCAAATCCTCCTGGATCAGCTGCGCGAGCTGTTGCAAGCGCTGACGACGGACCTGGACCGGCCGGTCGGCGACATCGGCGACATCGGCGACATCGGCGCCATCGACCTGCCCGTTCCCGCTCAGCGCCGACGGCAGCCGTCCGACGTGTACATCACCGACCAGGAGAGCTGACATGACCACCAGCACCAACCCGTTCGAAGACGAGGACGCGCCCTACCTCGTGCTGGTCAACGACGAGCACCAGCACTCGCTGTGGCCCGCTTCCATCGAGGTGCCAGACGGCTGGCGCGTGGCGCACCCCCAGGGCAGCCGCCGGGAGTGCCTGGAGTACGTCGAGCGTTCGTGGACCGATATGCGTCCCGCGTCACTTGCCCGCGCCATGGACGGTCGGGAGTAAGCAAAGAACAAACACCGAGCCGGAATACAGAGCGGGGGCCGGGAGCTGGTCAGCTCCCGGCCCCCGGCTCCGGAACGAATCCGCAGCCCGTCGGTCAGGCCAGATACTTCCGTGCCCCTCCCTCGCGCACGGTGTCCAGGGTGACGCAGTGGAAGGACCCGCCGAAGCTGTACACATGCCGGAAGTCAACCGGAACGCAGCGGAAGCCCCAGTCGGTCAGCGCCTCGATCAGCGGCTTTTCCTGGCGCTCCACGACCACGGTTTCCGGATCGAGTGACAAGACATTCATGCTGACCCATGGACTGCAGAAGTACATGGGCCAATCATCGGGAAGCGTGGGCGACGGCGCAGGCAGAATATCCCAGCCGTCGAAAAGCTCCGAGTGCACATAGCGTTCAGGATGGACCAGCAGTTTCCCGGGAGCCAGCGGAGCGAGCGTGGCGTCGATGTGCATGGCGTGCGGGTCGTTTGTCTCGATGACCGAGACGGTGAATTCCTCGCCGATACTGCGCCGCACCCAGTCGATACCGAACTGGTTGGTCACATGGCTGCGCTGGGCCACCACATCGGTGCCGAAGCGGAGGAAGTCGGCCGCGTCGAAGACGGGCTCGAACTCGGTGACGGCCCACCGGTCGCCGTTGGCCAGGTCCCCTCCCGGCGTGCGGTAGAGCTCGTCCGCCAGTTGCGGGCGAGGAGCGGGAAGCCACCGGGCTCCGCGCCGGAAGTACGACTTGATCAGCGAACGGAACGCGTCCACTTCGTGGTACCGGCACCGCCAGGACATCGGTGCCTCGACGAGAATGTCCCCGATGACCATCAGCAGGTCCCTGGGCATCCCCGCGTACAACCCGCCGGTGCTCTCCCACGCCGGTGTGCGAAACGGCCGCTGGTGTTCCATGGGCTCCGGCCGGACCACCCTGACGCCCTCGGCGGTCAGGGTGTCGGCCAGCGCTTCCAACTCCGCCTCAGCAGCCTTCAGATGCTCTGCCGGGAAAGGAAGGCCGCCTCGCTCCTGGAAGACGGAACGAGCGGTTTCGGGTACGACATGGGCCATCGACTCCTGCCACGTGGGAAACACCCCACCCGCCAGCGTTCCGACGACCACCTCGTTGAGCGGGTCCCACTCGGTGTAGGAATTGAGGGCTTGTCGAGGGGGCACGTCCTTCTTTTCATCGATCGAGTGCCCGCTCGTTCGACTCGCCATACTGACTCGCTTTCTCTTGTCTTCCATTCCGGACACCTGAATAGGTGTCGGCCGGTACCGATTCCGACACTGAGCCACCGGCGCAGCGGCAGATCCGGCGTACCCATTCCAGGAATATCGAGAGCGGAAGGCAAGAAATCGAGCAGATAACCCCACGAGAGAGCGGAACCGAGGCATCGGGGGCGCGCGGCAGCGAGCAGCAGCCGCGCGCCCCCGGTGGTGCCTTCGTTCTTCCCGTCCCCCGCTCAGCTCGGCAGGGCGCGCAACCAGGTCGGCGGCTGGTGCTCCTGCTCGGTCGGCCGGGACGCCGGGGGCTCGCCTGACTGGAGGCGCCACAGGTTGGCGTATCTGCCGCCGCGCTGCACCAGTTCGGTGTGGGTTCCGCGTTCGGCGACCACGCCGCCGCGTTCCAGGACGTAGATGGTGTCGGCGTTGCGGATGGTGGACAGCCGGTGGGCGATGACGATGAGCGTCCGCTGCTGGGCGAAGGCTTCGAGTCCGCGCTGGATGGCTGCCTCGGTCTCGTTGTCGACCGCTGAGGTGGCCTCGTCGAGGATGACGACAGGGGGATCGGCGAGGAAGGTACGGGCAAGGGCGATGCGCTGCTTCTGGCCACCGGAGAGCGCGGCGCCCCGTTCGCCGACCTGGGAGTCGTAGCCGTCGGGCAGTGACGTGATGAACGAGTCGGCCCCGGCGGCGCGCGCGGCCTGGGCGACGCGGCGCTCGTCGGCGTCGAAGGTGCCGTAGCGGATGTTCTCCGCGATGGTCCCGTCGAAGACGAACGGCTCCTGGGACACGTAACCGATCACACTCCGCAGCTCGTGCAGCGGCAGTTCGCTCACATCCACGCCGTCCAGCAGCACTTGGCCGGCGTTGGGTTCCCGGAAGCGCATGAGGAGTTTGGCGACGGTCGTCTTGCCCGCGCCGGTCGTCCCGACGATGCCGGTGACCCGGCCCGGAGCGATGTGCATCGACAGATCAGACAGGGCCGCCGGCCGACCGGGATAGGCGAACGTCACCTTCTGCAGGTCGAGTTGTCCGCGGATTCCGTCGGCGGGCAGTTCCCTGCTGCCCTCGGAGCGCTCCTGGGGCAGGTCCAGCAGCCGCTGGACGCGTTCGAACGCGTCGACGGAGCGGCGGTAGTCGTCCGTCATGTCTCCGAGCCGGTACAGGCGCGACAGCGTCATCGCGGGCAGGTCCAGCAGCGGAGTGAAGCGTTCCAGGGGCAGCTCACTGCGCAGCACTGCCTTACCGCCCAGCAGGATCGTGGTGGGCACTGCCGCCATGGCGCACATCCGCACCAGCTGGGCCTGGTAGGCGGAGCTGCGGTCGGTACGGGAGTTCGCTTCGCCGTGCTCCGCGCACAGTTCGGCGACGCGCTGCTCCTCGTACTCCTCGGTGCACGCGGCCTTGACCATCACGTTGGACTGGAGATTGTCGGTGAGGCGGGCGTGCAGGCGGGACCGGGCGGCGGCGGACGCCGCGCGGTCGTCGGCCGTGCGCTCGTGGAAGCGGAAGGCGAGCCAGGCGACGAGCGGGATCGGGGCGAAGGCGATCCAGGCCAGCTGCGGGGCCAGCAGGAGGTATGCGGGTGCGAGCACGGCGAAGCAGGTTGCCAACTGCGTCGACTCGTGCAAGGTGCGCGCGACGAAGCTGCCCAGCTGGCTGATGTCCTCGGTCAGCACCTGCGTCGTGTGACTGGTCCGCTCACCCTCCAGGTCGGCTGTCGAGAGCCGTTGCACGTGCGCGTACGTGGTCGTACGGAGGTCACTCTCGATGCTTTGGGCGAGCTTGCGCCAGGTGACACCGGCGAGGTACGAAGCGCCGCTCGAGGCCACGGCGGCCAGGGCCATGACGCCTGCCAGGAACGGGAGTTGTGTCTCCAGGCCGACCAGCCCCAGGCCGGCCAGCGTCTGGCTGCCACCGCCGACGAGCACCGTAATGGCGTAGGAGATGAGCGCGAACAGGCCCATTTCGACGGCCTGGGACAACGCCGACAGTACGGTCGCAAGGGCGAACTTGCGCCGGTGCGGCCCGATGAGTCTCGTCAGGAAGTGACGGCGGGAGGGCGATCCGGAGGCGTCGGAGGTGTCGCTGGAGCCCTCGGCTGCGGCTCTGTCGGCGTTGGACCGTCGCCAGGCGCGTCTGATGACGGCCGTCGTCGCGGCCGCGACGAGCCCGAGGCTCACCCACGGAGTGGCCAGCACCTTCAGCACATGCTTCCCGACCCCGAGCGCCACAGCGGCCCCCGCGCCCGCCCCCACAACCGCCACGACGCCGAGACCGCTGCGGGTGCCGGTGCCGGAAGAGTGCCGCGTCCCGTCGGCGACCGGTGGCGCCCCGTCCTCGCCACCGGCTGCCCGGCCAGGTGTTTGCCGAGGCACTCGGCGGGACGTTCCGCGAGAGTTTCCACGAGGCGCCCGGCGGGGTACGGCGTGGTCCGCGGCCTGGGCGAGCACCTGCGCCACGGTCTCGCCCAGCAGCCGAGCGGCGTCCCGCGAACTCAGCGCGGTTTCGTGGAACAGCAGCACGCGGCCGGTGACCGGACTGACCTCCGCCGTGTCGATCCCCGGCGCCGCCTGGAGCGAACTCTCCAGCAGCCGGGCGAGGTTGGGCCGCCCGCGGACGGCCTCCACCTCCCAGCGCTGCCGACCGGGGAGCACCGACCGTGGGCGGAGCGGAGCATCGGCGAGACGACTGAACGGCGGCGCGCTCGCCGCGGGCGGGCCCATCAGGAGTGTCATGTACGAAGATCCACCAGGGTTGCGAACGGCGCCCACGGGCTCTAGCCGAATACCGGCGTATTTATCGGGCGTTAGCAGTCATACGGAGCCTAGGGGGCGGCCCGGGCAGCCAGCCAGGCCCGGACCTGGTGGTTCACCCGTCCGGGTAACCGGGCGAGGCGGCGTGCGCGCGGGCGGTGACCCGCGCTGTGCGACCTCTCTCGACCTGGCAGACGCTCCCGCCTCACGACGGTCGCCAACCGGTTGTGGTGCACGCCGGTAGCGTGTTAACTATGCGAACGATCGTACGGTTATCTCGCCGAAGGAGGCACCCCGTGCAGGAACGACGCATGGTCGAGCTGGCGCATGCGCTGGCCGTCGCCAAGAGCCGGCAGGACATCCCTGCGGCCCTCCGGCTCCTCCACCCCGAGATGCTGCTGGAGACCCCGGCGTTCGGCACGACGGCCCGGGGGCGGGCCGAGAACGAGAGGGCGTTGCGGCGGTTCTTCGCCGCGTTCCCGGACTACGACATCACCTTGGACGGCCATGCGAGCAACGCGGACACGCTCGTGTGCTGGGGAACGGCGCGGCTGACCATGACGGGCGACCGGTTCGGTGTGCAACCCGACGGCACCCGTGCTGCGTTGCCGGTCTTCCTCCAGTTCACCTTCCAGGACGACCTCATCGCGAGCGAACAGTTCTTCTTCGACCTGGCGACGCTGTGCGACCAGTCCGGTGTCTCCACGGACGCGGTCCGCAGCACGCTCTTTCCCGTACTCGCACAAGGAGAGGCCCGATGACGGCGGACGCGCGGGTGCGCGAGGTGGGGGACATCCGTACAGCGCACCTCTTCGACCTCGTCGTCGATCTGAATCCCCGACTGCCCATCGGCAGCGGCCCGTTCGGCCGACGCGTCCTCTTCGGTGCCGCCGGAGGCACGTTCTGTGGGCCCAAACTGCACGGGGAGGTGGTGCCCGGCGGCGGGGACTGGGCGCTGTTCGCCCCGGACGGAACGATGGCACTGGATGTACGCCTGACACTGCGCACCCACGACGGGGCGCTGCTGCACATGACCTACGGCGGTCGCTGGGTCACACCGCCCGCGCTGCGCGAGGCCATGGCCGATCCCGCCGAGCGGTACCGCATCGACCCGGCCGGCTACTACTTCCGCACCAATCCGCTCTTCGAGACGGGAGCCGAGCAGTACGCCTGGCTCAACGGCATCGTCTGCGTGGGGTCGGGATACCTCGTCGAAGGAGGGATCGCCTACAAGATCTGCGAGGTCCTGTGACCGTCACACCCCCCTCGCTCCGTCGATCCGCTCACGGAGCAGGTCGGCGTGGCCGTTGTGCCGGGCGTATTCCTCGACCATATGGACGAGCACCCAGCGCAGTGACACTTTCCCGCGCCAGCCGTCGACGCCCGCGATATCGAGGTCCGGCGCCTCGGCGACGAACCGCTCCGCGAAGGCGACTTCTTCGCGCCAGGCGTGCCAGGCCGCTGTAACGGTCTCCTCGTCGGACGCCGCGCCGTTGAAGTCCCCGTCGGGGTCGGCGTCCGAGGAGAAGCGGGGCCGCGCGTGCTGCCCGGCGAGCACCTGCCGGAACCAGCGGCGCTCCACATCGGCGAGGTGCCGGACCAGCCCGAGCAGGGAGAGCGTGGACGGCTCGACGGATCGCCGGGCCAGCGCACCGTCCACGCCCGCGCACTTCAGCTCCAGGGTGGTGCGCTGGGCCGTCAGAACGCCGACGAGCAGGGCGCGTTCGTCACCCGTCGTCGGACCGTCGAACCGGGTGTCCTGCTCGGGGCTGAGGAATATCTCGGCCCTTCTGGCCGGAGCGGAGGTGCCTGCGCCGGGGAGGGGGCCGGACTCCGCAGTCCTGCTCTGCTCCACGAAACTCTCCTGTTCGGTCGGGACCGTTGGACGTCATTGTAAGTGGGCGATCGCCCACCTAGGGTGGGCGAATGCCCACTGAATCCTCGGGATCCTCGCGCCCGTCCGGGCCCGAGCCCCATCAACTCCGGCAGATGGCCGAATCGTTCGGAGTGGATGCCGAACGCTACGACCGCACCCGCCCCCGCTACCCCGACCGCCTGGTGCAGCGCATCGTCGACGCCGGGCCCGGCCCCGGCGTGCTCGACGTCGGCTGCGGCACCGGCATAGCAGCCCGCCAGTTCGCAGCGGTCGGCTGCCGGGTCCTCGGCGTCGAACCGGACCCGCGCCTGGCCGACTTCGCCCGACGCGGCGGGATCGAGGTCGAGGAGGCCACGTTCGAGTCCTGGGACCCGGCGGGCCGGGCGTTCGACGTGATCGTCGCCGGACAGGCATGGCACTGGGTCGACCCGGTCGCGGGCGCGGCGAAGGCGGCGCAGGTGCTGCGGCCCGGCGGTCTGCTGGCCGCTTTCTGGCATGTCTTCCAGCTCCCGGCGGATGTGGCGGAAGCCTTCGCCACCGCCTACCGGCGGGTGGTGCCCGACGCGCCGGTCGACCCCCGGCAGCAGAAGCAGGTCCCGGACGGCCACCTACCGCTGGTCATCAAGGCCATCGACGGCATCCGGGAGGCGGGCGGGTTCCGCGAGCCGGAGCAGTGGCGCTTCGGCTGGGAGCAGACCTACACCCGCGACGAGTGGCTGGACCAGATGCCGACCCAAGGCATCCTCACCACGCTCCTCCCGGACCGGCTGGCCCAGGTGCTGGACGCTGTCGGAGCCGCAATCGATGCGATCGGAGGCAGCTTCACGATGCCCTACACCACCGTGGCCGTCACCGCGGCGAGAACCTAGCGCCTCTACGGCACCCGTGCTGTCCACTCCTCGCTGCTGTACTTGGTGAGGGCGAGTTCCTCGGCGCGGGCCATCTCCTCGTCGGTCACCCGGCCCTCGGCGAGTCCGTAGCGGCTGCGGAACGAACGGATCATCCGGTCGATGACCTCGTCGCGCGGGAGGCCGGTCTGCCGGCGCAGCGGATCGACGCGCTTCCTGGCGCTGCTGGTGCCCTTGTCGGACATCTTCTCCTTGCCGATGCGCAGCACGTCCAGCATCTTCTCGGCGTCGATGTTGTACGACATGGTCACGTGGTGCAGAACGGCTCCGTCGCCGGCCGTGATGCGCTTCTGGGCGGCGCCGGCGATCTTGCCCTCCTTGGAGGCGATGTCGTTCAGCGGCAGGTACCAGGCCCTGATCCCCATCTCACCGAGGGCGTTCAGCACCCAGTCGTCGAGGTAGGCGTACGAGTCCGCGAAGGACAGACCGGAGACGAGGGAGGCCGGCACCGAGAGGGAGTAGGTGATGGTGTTCTCGGCCTCGACGAACATGGCACCGCCGCCGGAGATACGGCGTACGACGGTGACCCCGTGCCGGGCCGCGCCCTCGGGATCCACCTCGTTGCGGAGGGACTGGAAGCTGCCGATGATCACGGCGGGGGAGTCCCATTCCCATACGCGGAGCGTCGGGGCGCGGCGGCCGGTGGCGACCTGCGCCGTCAGCACCTCGTCGAGGGCCATATGCAGGGCGGGCGACTGCGGAGGCTCGTGGATGAGCTGCCACGCATAGTCGGTCCATTCGGTGGCCCGCGTCAGCGCGCGGCGTACGCAGACCGCCACGCTCTCGGCCGTGATGCCGTACATCGCGGTGCCCTGGGGAAGCGCGGCCTCGATACGGGCGGTGAGGGCGGCCGTGTCGGTGTCGGACGGGGCGCCCTCCAGGGCCTGGTCGATGGCTGCCAGCGCCTCGTCGGGTTCGAGGAAGAAGTCGCCGGCCACGCGGACATTCCGCAGCGCGCCGTCCTGTTCGTCCAGATCGACCACCACCAGCTTGCCGCCGGGAATCCTGTACTCGCCGTGCATGGCTGATCCCCTGCCTCAGCTGTCCGTTCCCGAGCCGGCGTCAGCCCACGTCGGTGACGAGCCGACGCGCTCGGCGCGTATGGCTGATCAGCAGGAACGTGGACATCACCAGCGTCACGGCCTGGGCGACGACGGTGAGTCTCTTGTCGTCGAACCAGGCCGGGTCGTACATGTTGGGGATCGGCCCCAGCTCGCCCACGTCGACGTAGGCGTAGAGCAGCAGCAGCGCCAGCCCGCCGCCGGCGACCAGCCAGGCGAACGCGTCGGAGAGCCTCCGCCACCACACCAGCACCAGCAGCGCCGCGAGCGCCGCAAGACCCGCCTCGATCCGGAAGAGGTCCCCCTGGCTGATGCCCGCGCTGACCGCGTCGTACTGGTCGGCGAGGTTGGCGTGGACGTAGGCGTCGACGCCGAGACCTCCGGCGGACAGCGCGCGGGCACCGCCCTGCACGATGCGGTACGCCTGCCCGTGGGGTGCGGGTGGCGGAGCGTGGGGAGGGGTGGGGGCGTTCGCGGTCATGGCCTCTCCTGCCGTCCGGGTGTGCGGGATACCGGTCCCGGGTCTCAGTAGCCGCCGTCGGTCTGCTTCGGCTTCTTGGAGGGCTTCTTCTTCTGTTTCTTCTCCTTCTCCCCGCTGGTGATCTTCTTGCCGGACGGGTCGAGGACGAACCACTGGGCGCCGAACTGGTTGAGCGCCTGGCCTTTGGTGTCGCCCGCCTCCTCGTCGCCCGCGTAGCGGTAGAGGGGATGGCCGTCGTAGGTGACCTGCCGGTCGCCGCGCTCCCGCTTGCTGGTTCCCAGGAGTTCGCTCCTGGCTCCGGCACCCGCCTTGGGTTCGGCCTTGCCCTTGATGACGACGGGGGGCCACGCCTGTGCGCAACCCCCCTTGCACGTCGACCTGCTCGACTTGTCCGCCTCGAACAGATAGAGCGTCCGGCCCGCGCCGTCGACCAGGATCTTGCCCAGGTCGCCGGAGCGCACCTGGACCGTCCCCTCCTTCTTCGTGGTCGAGGGTGAGGGGGCCGCGCCGCCGCCGCCGTCGTCCGAGCAGCCGCTGAGGGCAGCGGCCCACAGCACGGCTGTCATGGCGCAGACGGCTGTCCTGGTCGAGTTCCTCATCCAGTCCTCCGGCTCGGCTCTCCCACGGTCCGGGGAGGGGCTGCGGGACCAGAGCACCACGCGCCCCGAGGCGCCGCCACCCGGCGGGGGCCGTCCTGCGTAAGCAGCCGCCGTCCTGTGCGCCCTCAGGCCGCGAAGCCGCCGTCCACCGCCAGCAGGGCGCCGGTGACATACCGGGCGCCGTCGCCGACGAGGTGGGCCACCGAGTCGGCGATCTCCTCCGGTGTCCCGTACCGGCCCAGCATCGTGAGCGCCGCCTGCGCTGCTGCGCTCTCTCCGTCGGCCGGGTTCATGTCGGTGTCGATCGGGCCCGGCGAGACCTGGTTGACGGTGATGCCGCGCGACGCCAGTTCCCGGGCCAGCCCCTTGGTCAGCCCGGTGACGGCCGCCTTGCTCATGGCGTACAGCGTCATTCCGGGGAACGGCACGCGCGCGGAGACGCAGCTGCCGATGTTGACGATCCGGCCGCCGTCGGCCATCCGCGAGGCCGCCGCCTGTGCCACGAGGTAGGCACCGCGGACGTTGACCGTCAGCACCCGGTCGAGCTCGGCGGGCTCCACCGACGCGAGCTCACCCTGGGCGCCGGTGCCCGCATTGTTGACCAGGATGTCCAGCCGCCCGAACTCTTCCACGGCCCCTTCCACGGCGGTCCGGACCGAGTCTGCATCCCCCAGCGAGGCCCGTACGGCCCACGCCCGGCCGCCGCGTTCCTTGATCTGCTCCGCCACCTCGCGGGCCAGCTCGGCGTTCGACTCGTACGTCAGCGCCACGTCTGCGCCGTCCGCTGCCAGGCGCAGCGCGACGGCCGCGCCGATGCCCCGGCTGCCGCCGGTCACGAGGGCTGCCCTGCCGGTGAGGGGCTTGTGGGTGGTGTCGCTGTGCATGGTTTCCGCCTGCCCGTTCGTCGTCGTGTCGGTCGTCGTTCCGGTTGACATGCCTCGATCCTCGGGCGGCGGGTGCCAGGGTGCTGGCGCTATTCGGACGGTGCATTTTCGGTCGCGTATGCTGCACCTGCTGGTACGGTGAAATGAACCAATGCCGACCACGGGAGCGACACGTACACATGAACACCACCGAGGAGTGGCTGGCCGCCGCCTCCATCGACCCGTCCGTCGGTGAGCTGCGCCCGGACTATCGCGCGCTGCTGATCGTGGCCGAGGGACTGCGGCCAGGGCCCGGCGACGCCTTCAGCGAGGAACTGCTCGCCGAGGCCGAGGCGAAGGCGTGCGATCCCGAGGAGCACCCGCATGTCGCCGAGTGGCGGGAGGCGTTCCGTGGCTTCGGCGCGAAGCCCAAGCGCACCCGTCCCAGCGTCGACGCGCTGCTGCGGCGCGCCCCTGAGGGACTGCCGCGCGTCGACCGGCTGACGGATATCTACAACGCGGTCTCCGTCGCGCACGTCGTACCGCTCGGCGGCGAGGATCTCGACCGCTACGTCGGCCCCCTCCGGCTCACCCGCGCCGAGGGCACGGAGCCTTTCGCACTCATGTCGGGCGGCGAGCCCGTGACGGAGAACCCGCGTGCGGGCGAAGTGATCTGGTGCGACGACGAAGGCGTCACCTGCCGCCGCTGGAACTGGCGCCAGTGCGTACGCACCCGGCTGACGACGCAGACCACCCGCGCGGTTTTCATCCTCGACGCCCTCGGTGCCATGGACGACTCCGCGCTGGAAGAAGCTGGCCGCGCCCTCACGGACGCCCTGCTGGCCGGCAACCCCGGCGCGGCGACGGCCTCCCGCCTCCTACGGGCCTGAACCCACCCGCCGCACTCTTCCGCCAGGAAGGCGGCGCACCCCCACAGCCTGATCGGCGGTGCCGAACCCGGCCTCCGGTCGCTCTCCCCGCCCCGGACCGTGCTTCCATGGTGAGGTGATCGACGATGAGCTGACGACAGCCGTGGAACGGGCGGTCCGCGAGGCCGTTGACGCTCAGGTGATGCCGCGCTGGCGGCAGCTCGCCGAGCACGAGGTCGAGACCAAGACCGGCAGCCACGACCTGGTCACCGTCGCCGACCAGCGCGCCGAACAGCAACTCTCCCAGGCGCTGCGCGAGTTGTTGCCCGGATCCGCGGTCGTGGGCGAGGAGACGGTGCACGCGCATCCGGCCTCGTACGCGGCGCTCGTCGGCCCCGACCCGGTGTGGATCATCGACCCCATCGACGGCACCCGCCAGTTCGTCGCGGGCGACGAGGGCTTCTGCACCATGGTTGCCCTGGCCCACCACGGTGAGACCCTCGCCGGCTGGGTCCTGGCGCCCGCCCTCGGGATGACGGCCATCGTCCGGCGCGGCGGCGGGGCGCTCCTCAACGGGGAGCCGTTGTACGCCGGTTCACCCGAAGCGGGCGCGCCGTTGCACGTCGCCGTCTCGCACCCGGACTACACGGACGAGTCCCAGGAACGCGCCCTGCGCGGGCTGCGCACAGAGGGCGTCGACGTACGGCCCACCGGCTCCGCGGGACTCGAATACGTCGCAATCGCCCAGGGCCGGCTGGATGCCGTCGCCTACACCTGGGAGTCCGCCTGGGACCACGCGGCGGGGCTGCTGATGGTGGCCGAGGCGGGCGGCGCCAGCAGCACCGTCGCGGATGTCCCGTTCCGCCTCGCGGGCGGCAACGCGCTGCCGTTCACCGCGGCGCGTGACGCGGACACGACGCGGCGTATGGTGGGGCTGCTGCGCGACGAGAGCGTCGAGAGCGACAGAAGCCGACCTGCCTGACCAGGGCCGGGCGAGGGGAGCCGCAAGTGCCATCGATCCGGGACGCGGTTGTCGTGGGGGCCGGCCCCAACGGGCTGACCGCAGCTGTGGAGCTGGCCCGGCGCGGCTTCGAGGTCGAGCTGTTCGAAGCCCGCGAGACCATCGGCGGCGGCGCCCGCACCGAGGAGCTGACCCTGCCGGGCTTCCGGCACGACCCCTGCTCCGCCGTCCACCCCACCGGCGCCGCATCGCCTGCCTTCCGCTCCATGCCGCTGGAGCGGTACGGGCTGGAGTGGCTGCATCCCGAACTGCCCTTGGCGCACCCGTTCCCCGACGGCAGCGCCGCCGTGCTGGCCCGCTCGGTCGGTGAGACGGCGGCCTCCCTCGGCCCGCGCGACGCGGGCGCCTACCGCCGCCTGGTCGGGCCGTACATCGGCCGCTGGGAGACCCTCGCGGAGGACTTCTTCGGCTACGGCTCGGTCCTCAACGGCCGCTTCCCCATCGACCCCGTGCAGCTCGTCCGGTTCGGACTGACCGGGCTGCAGCCGATCACCTGGTCCAAGATCCGGTTCCGGGACGAGAAGGCCCGGGCGCTGCTCGCGGGCATGGCGGGGCACGTCATCGCGCCGATGAACAACCCGTTCATGACGGCCCCCGCCCTCGTCTTCGCCCTCGCCGGGCACGTGGTCGGCTGGCCGGTCCCGCGCGGCGGCTCCCAGGCCATCTCCGACGCGCTGGCCGGCTACCTGCGCGCCCTCGGCGGTACGATCCACACCGGCACCGAGGTCAAACGCCTGGACGAACTCCCCCCGGCGCGCGCCTACGTCTTCGACACGTCACCGACCGCGCTCGCCCGTATCGCCGGGCTGGGCAGCGCCTACGACAACATCCGCTACGGCGCCAGCGTCTTCAAGATCGACTATGCGCTGGACGGCCCCGTCCCCTGGACCTCCCCGCAGGCGGCACGCGCCGGAACGGTGCACGTCGGCCCCACGCTGGCCGACATCGACACCGCGATGCGGGACGCCGTCGTACGCGGCCGGCCCCCGGAGCGCCCCTTCCTCATCACCTCGCAGCCCAGCCTCGTCGACCCCACCCGCGCCCCCGAGGGCAAGCATGTCTTCTGGGCGTACGGCCATCTCCCGAACGGCTGGGAGGGCGACGCCACCGAGGCCGTCGAGCGGCAGATCGAACGGTTCGCGCCCGGCTTCCGCGACCGCGTGCTGGCCCGCGCCACCGCCGGACCACCGCAGTTCGCAGTCCGCAACGCCAACTACGTCGGCGGCGACATCGCCTGCGGCTCGGCAGCCGGGCTGCGGCTGCTGATCCGGCCCAAGCTCAAGCGCGTCCCGTACGAGACCGCACACCCGTCCGTCTTCCTGTGCTCCTCCGCGGCCCCGCCCGGCCCCGGCGTACACGGCATGGCGGGCCACCACGCCGCCCGCGCCGTCTGGCGCCGGCTGCGCAGGGGGCGCGCACGATAAGGCGCGCACGCCCCCTCTTTTCCGGCCCATGGTCGAGGGAGGCGTCGGAAAGATAGGGTCCCCAAGGCGCGACTGCCTGTTCGAACAACAGAGAGACCCAGGGGCAGAACCATGACAACGACGGTGCGGACCACACCGGCGCGGGTGCTGATCGCCGCGGACAAGTTCAAGGGATCGCTGACGGCCGTCGAGGTCGCGGAGCATCTGACGGCCGGCATCAGGAAGGCCCGCCCGGAGGTGGACATCGAGGCCGTACCGGTGGCCGACGGCGGCGACGGCACCGTCGCGGCGGCCGTCGCCAACGGCTTCGTCCGCCATGAGGTCGAGGTCACAGGCCCCCTCGGCGCCCCCGTCACGGCCGCCTTCGCGCTGCGCGAGGGCACCGCCGTCGTGGAGATGGCCGAGGCGTCCGGCCTCCAGCATCTGCCACCCGGCGTCTTCGTGCCGCTGACAGCCACCACCTACGGCGCCGGTGAGCTGCTGCTGGCCGCTGTCGACGCGGGAGCTCACACCGTCATCTTCGGCGTCGGCGGCTCGGCCACCACCGACGGCGGCGCCGGCATGCTGAACGCGCTGGGCGCCCGGCTGCTGGACCGGGACGGGGACTCCATCCCGTGGGGCGGCGGCGGACTGCGCGAACTGGTCTCCGCCGATCTGACCGGTATGGACCCCCGGCTGAAGAACGTCGAGGTCGTCCTCGCCAGCGACGTCGACAACCCGCTGACCGGGCCCAAGGGTGCTGCCGCCGTCTACGCCCCGCAGAAGGGTGCCACCGAGGAGGACGTGCAGCTGCTGGACGGCGCCCTCGCCCACTTGGCCGAGGTCCTCGGCGAACAGGAGGCCGCCGCCTCGCCCGGCGCCGGCGCCGCGGGCGGCATCGGGTTCGGTGCACTCGTCGGCCTCCGTGCCCGGTTCCGCCCGGGCATCGAGATCCTCATGGAGGAGCTCGGCGTCGAGGCCGCGATCGGGAGGGCCTCGCTGGTGATCACCGGAGAGGGCTCCCTGGACGAGCAGACCCTCCACGGGAAGGCTCCCGCGGGCGTCGCGGCTGCTGCGCGCCGCGCCGGTAAGCCGGTGCTCGCCGTCTGTGGCCGCCTCGCCATCGGCCTGCCGCAACTCCACGCCGCCGGCATCGAGAGGGCCTATGCCCTCACGGACATCGAGTCCGACGTCGACCGCTGCATCGCCCATGCGGGGCCCCTCCTGGAAACCCTCGCCACCCACCTAGCCACCGACCACCTCTGACCTCCAACGTGTGAGGGCCCCACCTTGGGCCCCCTCCCTCTGTCGGCGGCAGCCGAAAACGCAAGGGGGCGTGCCCCCACAAGCACCGGCAGGCAGCCAAAGACGAAACGAGGCGTGCCCCCACAAGCGACGGCCCCTCACCCGCGTGCCCCCACAAGCGAAGGAGCCCTCATGGGCGCCCCCGCAAGGGGATGGAGACGCGAAGAGGGGCCCACCAGCACGTGGTGGGCCCCTCAGAGAAGGGTGGGACTAACCCTGCGCGGCGGCCCGCGCCTCCCGCCGATTGTCGCGGAAGGCATTCACCCGCCGGGCTGTCGCAAACAACGGAATCACCGCCCCAAGAACAACCTGCAACGCACACCCGGTCTGCAGCAACAGCTCCCCACCCGGCGCATCGAAGGCCCAAGAGGCGAGCAACCCCATGCTGAGCACGATCCAGCACAGCATGGCCACAGCCAGCCGCCCCCGCGGCTTCGGATACTCCACGCGGCTCACCATCAGCCACGCGACGCCGAGAATGCCGAGCGCGGTCGGCACGAAGGGCAACTCCAGCAGCACGATCGAAATGACGGTCAAGGCTCCGAACGGCCCTGGCATGCCCTGGAACATTCCGTTCCGCATCGGCACGCAGGAGAACCGCGCAAGCCGCAGCACCACCGCCAGCAGCACCACGACGGCGGCAACGACCGAAATCCGCTGGTGCGCGTTGTCGTTGGCGACCATGCCCCAGACGGCCACGAAATAGGCCGGTGCCAGCCCGAAGCTGATCAAGTCGGAGAGATTGTCCAGCTCGGCGCCCATCGCCGAGCTGCGCAGCTTGCGCGCAACCAGCCCGTCGAAGAGATCGAAGACGGCGGCCATCAGCATCAGCACCACGGCCGTGGCGGCGCTGTGCCGGGCCATGCCGCCGTCCTCGCTACCGGTCAGGTGCGGAATGAGGACGCCGGTGGTGGTGAAGTACACCGCCATGAATCCGCAGGTCGCGTTGCCCAGCGTGAGCGTGTCCGCGATCGACAGCCGGGTCGACAGCGGCATCTCGTCGTCGGCGTCGTCCGTGTACTCCGCGTAGTCGTCATCGGCGTACTCGGCGTAGCCGCTATCTGCGGACCGCTCCGTTCCGGGAACCCAGGTCGCCTGGGTGTCGGGATCAATCACGGTCAAGGCGAGTCACCCCCGCTGTCGTGGTCTGACCGACCTCCACGGCCGTCTCGACGCCCTTGGGGAGGTAGACGTCCACCCGGGAGCCGAACCTGATCAGCCCGAGGCGCTCGCCCTGCTCGACCTTGGCACCACTAGGCACGTAAGGAACGATGCGCCGGGCCACGGCGCCGGCGATCTGGACCATCTCGATATCGCCCAGCTCCGTGTCGAAGTGCCAGACGACGCGCTCGTTGTTCTCGCTCTCCTTGTTGAACGCGGGAACGTAGCCGCCGGGGATGTGCTCGACGGACGCCACCGTGCCCGCGAGGGGAGCCCGGTTGACATGGACGTTCAGCGGGCTCATGAAGATGGCGACACGGGTACGGCCGTCCTGCCACGGCATGATGCTCTGCACCACGCCGTCTGCCGGGGAGATCACCCGGCCCTGGCCGATTTCCCGCTCCGGGTCCCGGAAGAACCACAGCATCCCGGCAGCGAGCGCTGTCGCGGGTACGGCGACCAGTGCGGCGCGCTTCGACTTGCGGGCGCGGGCCAGACCGAGGGCGGCCGTCGCGACGGTCGGCACGAGCCACGGCGAGGCACCGCGCGCGAGGCGCACGCGAGGTGCGCGGGATGCGCCGGAGCCGTCAGTGCCGGACGAGGGAGAGCCGCTGGGTGCTGTGGATGGGCTGTGGGGCATGAATGACCTTCGTAGCGGAGGGAGCCGCGTAGGTGACAGGGGGACGGCGGCTTTCCCGGGATGCTATCGGTTTCTGATGGCAACTGGGCAAGCCAGCGGGCCAGTCAGTGGCCGAAGTCCCGGTTCGGGGTGTGATCTTGAATACCAAGAAAACACCCCGAAAAGGACATTCAGCCCTGGTTGCGGTACTCCTCCAGGAGCCGCCGGCCCACGATCATTTTCTGGATCTCTGCGGTTCCTTCGCCGATCAGAAGCATCGGCGCTTCCCGGTAGAGCCGCTCGATCTCGTACTCCTTGCTGAAACCGTACCCGCCGTGGATGCGGAAGGCGTCCTCCACGACCTCCTTGCAGTACTCGGAGGCGAGATATTTCGCCATGCCTGCCTCCAGGTCGTTACGTTGACCGGAGTCCTTCTTGCGAGCGGCACCCACCATCAGGGCGTGCGCTGCCTCGACCTTCGTGGCCATTTCGGCCAGCTTGAACTGAATGGCCTGATGCCCGGCGATGGGCTTGCCAAACGTATGACGCTGCTGTGCGTAGTCGATACCGAGCTCGAAGGCACGCTGTGCGACACCGCAGCCACGTGCTGCGACGTTGACCCGCCCGACCTCGACCCCGTCCATCATCTGGTAAAAACCGCGGCCCGTCTCGCCACCGAGTACCCGGTCGGCCGGGATCCGCAGATCGTCCATGATCAGCTCGGTGGTGTCGACACCCTTGTAGCCCATTTTGTCGATCTTGCCGGGGATGGTCAGCCCGGGCCGGACCTGGCCGAAACCAGGCTCCTTCTCCACCAGGAACGTGGTCATCGACTTGTGCGGAGCCGTGCCCTCCGGGTGGCCTTCGTCGGTCCGGCACAGCACGGCCACCAGGGTGGAGGAGCCGCCGTTGGTCAGCCACATCTTCTGCCCGTTGAGCAGAAAGTCGCCGGAACCGTCGTCGGCGGCCACACCCTTGGAGGTGATGGCCGACACGTCCGAGCCCAGCCCCGGCTCGGACATCGAGAACGCGCCACGGACCTCGCCCGTGGCCATCTTCGGCAGGAAGTGGTCCTTCTGCTCCTGCGTGCCGTGCTGCTTGAGCATGTACGCCACGATGAAGTGTGTGTTGATGATGCCGGAGACGCTCATCCAGCCGCGGGCTATCTCCTCCACACACAGCGCATAGGTGAGCAGCGACTCACCCAGACCGCCGTACTCCTCGGGGATCATCAGGCCGAAGATCCCCAGTTCCTTCAGGCCCTCGACGATCTCGGCGGGGTACTCGTCCTTGTGCTCCAGCTCGGTGGCGACAGGGAGAATCTCCTTGTCGACGAAGCTCCGCACCGTGGTGAGGATTTCCTGCTGTATCTCCGTCAGACCCTCGGTCTGTGCCAGCCGGCCCATCTCACTTACCGCCCTTCGGTGCCGGTTCCCGCAGTTCGGGGCGGCCCGGCTGCTCTCCGCCACGCTCCTTGACGTAGGTCTCGGTCGGCACCATCACCTTGCGCCGGAAGACGCACACCAGGGTGCCGTCCTGCTTGTAGCCCTTGGTCTCGACGTGCACGATTCCGCGGTCGCTCTTCGACTTCGACGGAACCTTGTCCAGCACCGTCGTCTCGCCGTAGAGGGTGTCGCCGTGGAAGGTCGGCGCCACGTGCTTGAGCGACTCGATCTCCAGGTTGGCGATGGCCTTCCCCGAGACGTCCGGGACCGACATCCCCAGCAGCAGCGAGTAGATGTAGTTGCCGACCACCACGTTCTTGCCGAAGTCGGTCGTCGACTCGGCGTAGTTGCTGTCCATGTGCAGCGGATGGTGGTTCATGGTGAGCAGACAGAACAGGTGGTCGTCGTACTCGGTGACCGTCTTGCCCGGCCAGTGCTTGTAGACGTCGCCGACCGTGAATTCCTCATAAGTACGTCCGAACTGCATCGGTCAGCCCTCCGGAGGGGTGAAGGAGGAGGTGCGCTGCATGCCCGCCGCGCGGCCCTTGCCGGAGATGACCAGGGCCATCTTGCGGCTGGCCTCGTCGATCATCTCGTCGCCGAGCATCGCCGAGCCTTTCTTGCCGCCCGCCTCGGAGGTGTAGTACTCGTACGCGTCCAGAATCAGCTCGGCGTGGTCGTAGTCCTCCTGGGAGGGCGAGAAAACCTCGTTGGACACCTCGACCTGGCCCGGGTGCAGCACCCACTTGCCGTCGAAGCCGAGCGCAGCGGCGCGCTGGGCGACCTTCCGGTAGCCCTCCACGTCGCGGATCTGGAGGTAGGGCCCGTCGATGGCCTGGAGGTCGTGGGTACGGGCCGCCATCAGGATCCGCATCAGGATGTAGTGGTAGGCGTCGGCCGGATAGCCGGGCGGCTGCTCGCCCACCACCAGCGACTTCATGTTGATGGACGCCATGAAGTCGGCCGGGCCGAAGACGATGGTCTCCATCCGGGGCGAGGCCGCGGCGATCTCGTCGACGTTCACCAGACCCTTGGCGTTCTCGATCTGGGCCTCGATGCCGATCCGGCCGACCTCCAGGCCCACCGTCTTCTCGATCTGGGTCAGCAGCATGTCCAGCGCCTGCACCTGCGCCGCGTCCTGCACCTTCGGCAGCATCACGCAGTCCAGGTTGGCGCCCGCGCCCTCCACGACGGTGACCACGTCGCGGTAGGTCCACTCGGTGGTCCAGTCGTTGACCCGCACGACGCGCGTCTTGCCGCTCCAGTCGCCCTCGTTGAGGTACTTCACGACGGTGTGCCGCGCTTCCGGCTTGGCCAGCGGGGCGCAGGCGTCCTCCAGGTCGAGGAAGACCTGGTCGGCGGGGAGGCCCTGCGCCTTCTCCAGGAACCGCGGGTTGCTGCCCGGCACCGCAAGGCAGGAACGCCGCGGACGGAGCGCCCGCTGCCGGTTGTCGCTGTTCACGAGGTGACCTCCAGTGGTTCTCGCTGGTCGCGCTCACTGCGCTGATCGCGCGTTTCGAGCTTGTGCTGTGTCCGGATCTCGTCGACGATACGGCCGATGATCCGGGTGATCCCGAAGTCCTTCGGGGTGAAGACGGCGGCAACCCCTGCCTCGCGCAGCGCCCGCGCGTCCGCCGACGGGATGATCCCGCCGACGATCACGGGGACGTCGACCGCGCCCGCCTTCCGCATCCGCTCCAGCACGTCGGGCACCAGCTCGGCGTGCGAGCCGGAGAGGATGGACAGGCCCACGCAGTGCACGTCCTCGGCGAGTGCCGCCGAGACGATCTCTTCCGGCGTGAGCCTGATGCCCTGGTAGACCACCTCGAAGCCCGCGTCCCGGGCCCGTACGGCGATCTGTTCGGCGCCGTTGCTGTGGCCGTCGAGTCCCGGCTTGCCCACCAGCAGCCGCAGCTTGCCGACGCCCAGCTCCGCGGCGGTGCGCTCCACCTGCTGCCGCACCTCGGCCAGCTCGGAGCCCTCCTCGGCGCCGACCGCGACCGGGGCCGAACTCACCCCGGTCGGCGCGCGGAACTCGCCGAACACCTCGCGCAGCGCGCCCGCCCACTCCCCGGTGGTGACCCCGGCGCGGGCGCACTCCAGCGTGGCTTCCATCAGATTGGTGTCGCCTGCCGCCGCCTCCCGCAGTGCCGCGAGGGCCTGTTCGGCGCTCGGGTGCAGCCCCGGCTCGCGGGTGCCCTCGCGCCAGAACGGCTCGTCCCGCGTCTCCCGCCAACGCTTGACGGCTGCCACGGTCGCCGCCTCGCCGGCCGGGTCGACCGTCAGGATCGCGGAGTCCAGGTCGGCGGTGAGCGGGCTCGGCTCGGTCGACTCGTAGCAGTTGACGCCGACGATCTTCTCCTCGCCCGATTCGATCCGGGCGCGCCGCTCCGCGTGCGAGGAGACGAGCTGGGACTTCAGATAGCCGGACTCGACAGCGGCCATCACCCCGCCCATCTCCTCGATCCGCGCCATCTCGGCCAGCGACTCGGTCACCAGCGCGTCCACCTTCGCCTCGATGACATGCGAGCCGGCGAAGATGTCCTCGTACTCCAGCAGATCGCTCTCGTGCGCCAGCACCTGCTGGATACGTAGCGACCACTGCTGGTCCCAGGGGCGGGGCAGGCCCAGCGCCTCGTTCCAGGCGGGCAGCTGCACGGCACGCGCGCGGGCGTCCTTGGAGAGGGTGACGGCCAGCATCTCCAGCACGATGCGCTGGACGTTGTTCTCCGGCTGTGCCTCGGTGAGCCCGAGCGAGTTGACCTGCACCCCGTAGCGGAAGCGGCGCTGCTTGGCGTCCGTGATGCCGTAGCGCTCGCTGGTGACGCGGTCCCAGATACGGGTGAAGGCCCGCATCTTGCACATCTCCTCGACGAAACGGACGCCCGCGTTCACGAAGAAGGAGATCCGCGCCACGACCCGCCCGAACTCCTCGGGCGGCACCTGCCCGCTGTCCCGTACGGCGTCCAGCACGGCGATCGCCGTCGCCATCGCGTACGAGATCTCCTGCACCGGCGTGGCCCCGGCCTCCTGCAGGTGGTAGCTGCAGATGTTGACCGGGTTCCACTTGGGAAGGTGGGCGACCGTGTAGGCGATCATGTCGGTGGTCAGCCGCAGCGAGGGCCCCGGCGGGAAGACGTGCGTCCCGCGGGAGAGGTACTCCTTGACGATGTCGTTCTGCGTCGTGCCCTGGAGCTGGGATATGCCTTCCTCTCCAAGGCCCTGTTCCTCCGCGACCACCTGGTAGAGCGCCAGCAGCCACATTGCGGTGGCGTTGATGGTCATGGAGGTGTTCATCTTCTCCAGCGGGATGCCGTCGAAGAGCCTGCGCATGTCGCCCAGGTGGGAGACCGGGACCCCGACCCGGCCCACCTCGCCGCGGGCGAGGATGTGGTCGGGGTCGTAGCCGGTCTGGGTGGGCAGGTCGAAGGCGACGGACAGCCCGGTCTGGCCCTTTTCGAGATTGCGCCGGTACAGCTCGTTGGACGCCTCCGCGCTGGAGTGCCCCGCGTACGTCCGCATCAGCCACGGGCGGTCGCGCTTTCTGGGCTCCCGTTCATCGGTCACTGTGGGCGCCTCACACGTTCCTGAACCTGTTGATGGCATCGATATGCCGGGCCCGCTTCTCCTCGTCGCGCACGCCCAGGCCCTCCTCGGGGGCCAGTGCCAGGACGCCGACCTTGCCCTGGTGGAGGTTGCGGTGCACGTCGTAGGCGGCCTGGCCGGTCTCCTCCAGGGGGTAGCTCTTGGAGAGCGTCGGGTGGATCTTGCCCTTGGCTATCAGCCGGTTGGCCTCCCACGCCTCGCGGTAGTTGGCGAAGTGCGAGCCGACGATCCGCTTCAGTGACATCCACAGGTAGCGGTTGTCGTAGCTGTGCTCGTAGCCGGAGGTGGAGGCGCAGGTGACGATGGTGCCGCCCTTGCGGGTGACGTAGACGCTCGCGCCGAAGGTCTCGCGCCCGGGGTGCTCGAAGACGATGTCCACGTCCTCGCCGCCGGTCAGCTCGCGGATGCGCTTGCCGAAGCGCTTCCACTCCTTGGGGTCCTGGTTGTGCTCGTCCTTCCAGAACCGGTAGCCCTCGGCCTTACGGTCGATGATGGCCTCGGCGCCCATCCGGCGGCAGATCTCGGCCTTCTCCTCGCTGGAGACGACGCAGATCGGGTTGGCGCCGCCGGCCAGCGCGAACTGGGTGGCGTAGGAGCCGAGTCCGCCGCTGGCGCCCCAGATGAGCACGTTGTCGCCTTGCTTCATACCGGCACCGTTGCGGGAGACCAGCTGCCGGTAGGCGGTGGAGTTGACCAGGCCGGGGGCTGCCGCCTCCTCCCAGCTGAGGTGGTCCGGCTTGGGCATCAGCTGGTTGGACTTGACCAGTGCGATCTCGGCGAGGCCGCCGAAGTTGGTCTCGAAGCCCCAGATCCGCTGCTCGGGGTCGAGCATCGTGTCGTTGTGCCCGTCGGCGGACTCCAGTTCGACGGAGAGGCAGTGTGCGACGACCTCGTCGCCCGGCTTCCAGGAGTTGACGCCCACACCGGTGCGCAGCACGACGCCCGCCAGGTCGGAGCCGATGACGTGGTACGGCAGGTCGTGCCGCTTGGCCAGCGGTGAGAGACGGCCGTAGCGCTCCAGGAAGCCGAAGGTGGACATCGGCTCGAAGATCGAGGTCCACACGGAGTTGTAGTTGACCGAGGAGGCCATCACGGCCACCAGGGCCTCGCCCGGGCCGAGTTCGGGCACCGCCACCTCGTCGAGGTGCAGCGACTTACGCGGGTCCTTGTCCCGGGCCTCCAGCCCTTCGAACATCCCGGCCTCGTCCTTGTGGACGGTCACGGCGCGGTAGGACTCGGGCAGCGGGAGGGCGGCGAAGTCCTCCGGCGAGGTGTCGGACGCGAGGATCGCGTCGAGGATCTGGTTCACGGTGTGCCTCCGGCGAAGCGGCGAAGTTGCGGCTTGAGGGACGTCGGTTGTGAGGCAGTGCCGTCGGTTCGGCTGTGCTGGTGTGCGCGCGGGTGTGCGCGGGTCGCTTGTGACGCCAAGCGGTCCGGGGCACACGGGTTTCGCCGTAGGGACAGCGCCCGGACTGCGCCCAACGTATGACACCCAGTGCCAGCGCACAAGACACCCCGTGCCGTGAATTCTCACATGGCGCAATACGCTCTCATCTGAGCGATGATCGATCAATCGTGCTCGGCAGGGCACTCCCTCCCCAGCGCAAGGCGCCCCTACGGCACGTGGTGCGGGACCCCCCCCCCCCCCCCCCCCCCCCTCCCCCCCCCCCGCCCGTACCCCGCGTACAGCACGGCCCCCACTGCCATCCAGGCCCCGAACCGCGCCCAGGTCTCGGCAGGCAGGTTGAGCATCAGCCACAGCGAGGTCAGCACCGAGGCGATCGGCAGCGCGGGCACCAGCGGCGTACGGAAGGCGCGCGGCAGATCCGGCCGGGTACGCCGCAGGATGATGACACCCAGCGCCACCACGACGAACGCGAAGAGCGTCCCGATATTCACCAGTTCGGCCAGCTCGGAGAGGCTGACGAAGCCCGCGACGATCGCGACGAGCACACCGAGCAGGATGGTCGAGCGGTACGGCGTGCCGAAGCGCGGATGCACCCGGGCGAAGACCGGCGGCAGCAGCCCGTCCCGGCTCATCGCGAAGAACACCCGCGACTGCCCCAGCAGCAGGATCATGCACACCGTCGTCAGCCCGACTGCCGCGCCGAAGCTGATCAGCCCGGCCCAGAACGGCTCGTCGACGGCCTTGAACGCGTCCGCCAGCGGAGCGTCCACGGTCAGTTCCGAGTACTTGCGCATCCCGGTGACCACGATCGAGACCGCGACGTACAGCACCGTGCAGATGATCAGCGAGCCGAGGATGCCGCGCGGCATGTCACGCTGCGGGTTGTGGGTCTCCTCGGCGGCCGTGGCCACCACGTCGAAGCCGATGAACGCGAAGAAGACGACGGCGGCGCCGGTGAAGATGCCCATGATGCCGAACGTGGTCGGCTCGTACCCGGACATCAGCTGGATCAGCGGTGCCGCGAACCCGGACCCGGAATCCACGGCGCCCCGGGCGGGCGGGATGAAGGGGTCGTAGTTGTCGGCCGTGATGAAGAAGGCGCCGGCGACGATCACCAGCAGCACCACGCCCACCTTGATCGCCACGACGGTGGAGGTGACCCGGGCCGACAGCTTCATGCCGATCACCAGGATCACCGTCAGCAGCAGCACCAGCACACACGCCAGCACATCGAAGCCGAACCCGCTCTGGTCGCTGGTGCCCGAGAGCCAATCCGGCAGATTCCAGCCGATGCTGTCCAGCAGCGAACGTACGTATCCCGACCAGCCGACCGCCACCACCGCGCAGCCCAGCGCCAGCTCCAGCACCAGGTCCCAGCCGATGATCCAGGCCGCGAGCTCACCGAGTGAGGCGTACGCGAAGGTGTAGGCGGAACCGGCCACCGGGACGGTGGAGGCGAACTCGGCGTAGCACAGCGCGGCCAGCGTGCACACCACCCCGGCAGCGGCGAACGAGATGGCCACCGCAGGGCCCGCAGTCGACTTGGCGACCTGGCCGGTCAGCACGAAGATGCCGGTGCCGATGATCACGCCGACGCCGAAGACCGTCAGATCGAGTGCGGAGAGCGATCTGCGCAGCCCGCGCTCGGGATCGTCGGTGTCGAGGATCGACTCCTCGACGGTCTTGGTCCGCAACCACGGCCTGGATCTCTTCGCCTTGTGCCTGGGGCCTCTGGCCCCGCCCGGCGCCACCGACACTGCCGCACCTCCACGTCGCCTTGGCGCCATGGTTTCCGCTCGCCGGGACGGGAGCGGGCACGCGGGGCGGAGCGCGGGCGCAATTCACCCGACTCCCTCAGGGGGCGTGGCCGCGGAGCAGAGCGTTCAGTTCTGGGAGAGCGCGCGTTCGATGGTGGACATGATCTCGCCGAGCGGGGCGTCGGTACGGGCGACGGTCACCAGCACCTCGTCCCGGCGCTCCACGGTCGCCGCGGGCTGCTCGGCGCTCGGACGGTGCGCACCGAAACCGGTGCCGAACGTACGCCGCACGATGGCGAAGGCATGGTCGAGCTGCGCCATCACATCGCCGGCCGCGCCCGAGCGCAGCCAGCGCCGCAGCACATGGTTGTGCGCGGTCACCACGGCGGAGGCCGCCACCTCGGCCAGCAGCGGCTCGTCGTAGCCGCTGACGCCGTCGCGGTGCGCCTCCTCGTCGAAGTGGCCCAGCAGATAGCGGGTGAACAGCCGCTCGTAGCGCGCCACGGAGGCGATCTCCCGCTCCCGCAGCGCCGGTACCTCACGGGTGAGCTTGTACCGCTCCACGCTGCCCTTCGGTGAGGCGGCGTACATCTTCATGACTTCCTTGATGCCACGGCACACGGTGTCCAGCGGATGCTCGTGCGCGGGCGCGGCCTCCAGCACTGCCTGGGCGCGGACGAGGGTGTCGTCGTGGTCGGGGAAGATCGCTTCTTCCTTGGAGCGGAAGTGCCGGAAGAAGGTGCGCCGTGCGACGCCCGCTGTCGCCGCGATCTCATCCACCGTCGTCGCTTCGTAACCCTTCGTGGCGAAGAGCTCCATGGCAGCGGCGGCCAACTCACGGCGCACCCTGAGTCGCTGGGTGGCAGCACCGTTCGCACGCTGGCTGGTCGTACGGGAGTTCTTCTCGGGCTCTGGCATGTGGTGAACGTTACACGCCGTGACGGACTCGGGGGACGGGCTGTTCGCCGGGCTGCCTGCCGACGGCTCCAACAGCCCGCCCCATCCGGTGCCGACGCCGGTCACCGGCGTGCGTACTCACGGAAGCCGCGCCCCGTCTTCCTGCCCAGACAGCCCGCGGCGACCAGGTGCTCCAGCAGTGGAGCCGGTGCCAGCCCGGGGTCGCGGAACTCCTCGTGCAGCACCCGCTCGATGGCGAGCGAGACGTCCAGGCCCACCACGTCCAGCAGCTCGAAGGGCCCCATCGGATAGCCGCCGCCGAGCTTCATCGCGGCGTCGATGTCGTCCAGCGAGGCGTAGTGCTCCTGGACCATCTTCACGGCGTTGTTCAGGTACGGGAAAAGCAGCGCATTGACGATGAATCCCGCGCGGTCACCGCAGTCCACCGGGTGCTTGCGGATCTTGGTGCAGATCTCGCGGACGGTGGCCTGAGCGTCCTCAGCCGTCAGCACCGTGGAGACGACCTCCACCAGCTTCATGGCCGGAGCCGGGTTGAAGAAGTGCATGCCGATCACGTCGTGCGGCCTGGAGGTGGCGCGGGCGCAGGCGACCACCGGCAGCGAGGAGGTGGTGGTTGCCAGCACCGCTCCCGGTTTGCAGACCGTGTCCAGGCGCCGGAACAACTCCCGCTTGACGCCGAGGTCTTCGGCCACCGCCTCGACCACCAGATCCGCGGCGCCGAGCGCGTCCAGCGAACCGGCCGGGGTGATCAGCGCCAGGGTGGCGTCCCGGTCCTCGGCCGTCATCCGGCCCTTCTTGACCGAACGCTCCAGCGACCGCGCGACGCGCTCCTTCGCGGTCTGCGCCTTCTGCTCGCTGCGCGCCGCCAGCACCGTCGGGTAGCCGGCTTTGGCGAAGACCTCCGCGATGCCGCCCGCCATCGTCCCCGAGCCCACGACGCCCACCGCCGTGACGGGGCGGCCTGCTGTGCGGGGGGCCGCCGGGTCGGGGGTGAGCACGTCGGGCACCACCTCGGAGCTGCCGGGCGCCGCGTAGGCGTAGAAGCCCCGGCCCGCCTTACGTCCCGTCAGCCCGGCCTCGCTCAACTGCCGCAGGATCGGCGCCGGGGCGTGCAGCCGCTCGTGCGACTGCTCGTACATGGCCTCCAGTACGGTGCGTGCCGTGTCGATACCGATCAGATCGAGGAGGGCCAGCGGGCCCATCGGCAGACCGCACCCCAGTTTCATGGCGGAGTCGATGTCCTCACGAGTGGCGTAGCGAGACTCGTACATCGCGGCGGCCTGGTTCAGGTATCCGAACAGCAGCCCGTCGGCGACGAACCCGGGACGGTCACCGACCGCGATCGGATCCTTGCCCAACTCCCGGGCCAGTTCGGTGACGGCGGCGACGGCCTGTGGGGAGGTGAGCACCGAGGAGACGATCTCCACCAGCTTCATCGCGGGTGCCGGGTTGAAGAAGTGCAGCCCCAGCACGCGTTCGGGCCGGTCCGAGTCGGCGGCCAGCCGAGTCACCGACAGCGCGTTGGTGCCGGTCGCCAGGATGGTGTCCGGCTTGACGACGGTGTCCAGCTCGGCGAAGACCTGGCACTTGGTGTCGTAGTCCTCCGGCACCACCTCGATGACCAGATCGGCCTCGGCCGCCGCTTCGAGACCGGTGGAGGTACGGAAACGTGCCAGCACGTCCCCACGCTCGCTCTGTGTCATCCGCTCGCGCTCCACCGAGCGCGCAGTGGAGGACTCCAGTGCGGCAACGGCCTGCCGCGCGGCTGCTTCGTTCGTGTCGATGCCGATGACCTCTCGCCCGGCGCGGGCGAGAATATCGGCGATGCCGGTACCCATCGTGCCGAGGCCGACGACGGCGATCGTGCGCAGGGGAGGACGGTCCATCAGGGGACTCCAGAGGGTGTGACACAGGCCCCCCGTGAGGGGGGAGTGGTTGATGAGGGTGAGGGTTTCGTGCACTACCGGGCGCATGTGCGTATGCACGCGCAGGGCAGGGGAGTTACCGGTCACGCCCCGCTGCGCGGCCCTGTCCCGGGGCCCGGTCACGAGGCGGTCCGTACGGACCCGGCGCGCCTGCGCGCGTGGTGGGTCCGCTGCCGAACCGACGTCACTCTCGGCGGCTGCGTCACCAAACCGCCTGAGCGGGGATACCGCTCTGATGAGCACCTTAACTCGTGGGTAACCATAAAGCCAGGGGTAGGAAGACTTCCACCGCTGTGGAACTCAGCACGTGAGGGGGAGCCGGAGTGGGCGACGCGTTCCGAGCGCTGATCGACCGTGTGCGGCCCGAGGCCGAGCCCGTCGAGTACGCACGTCTGGTCACGCTGGCCAGGCAGCGCAGCACGGAGGCGCGCGACCAGCTCGCCGCCGTGCTCGTGGAGACCGAACGGCCGCTGTGGGCCCGCGAGATCGCCGCCTTCGCGCTCGGCAGCGCCGGCGACCGGAGGGCCTTCGAGACCCTCGTCTTCATGCTGAACTACCGCGATCCGGTCTGCTGCGCCAGCGCGGCCCAGGCGCTGGAGCGGCTGCGCGATCCCCGTACGGCCAAGGCGGCAGCGGCCCTGGCCACCAACGAGCTGCGTACCGCCTACGCGCTCTACCCGGTCCGGCTGCTGACCGCACTGCGTGCCCCCGAGTCGGTTCCCACCCTCATCAACGTCCTCCAGCGTCTGCTGATCGGCCCCCTGCACTACTGGCCGATCGCGGAGGCGTGTGTCGTCGGTCTCGGCGCCCTGGGCGACAAACGCGCGATCCCGGTACTGGACGCGGCGGCGGAGCACCACCGACTGTCCCCGTCCGCGAAGGCGGCCCTGGCCCGGATCCCCACCCAGGCACGGCGCGGCGAAGGCGCGGAGAACGCGCGCCGGAATTCCGGACAGCGGATGTCTGGTTAGGGCGGCACGCTGGCCGTATGACGACGCAGAACGTGCAGATGTCGAACGGTGTCAGCTGGGACGGGTTCCGGAAGGCGGAGCCCGGTTTCGCCGAGACGGTCGAGCAGCGGTTCAAGAAGTACACCCACCATGTGTTGGCCACCCTGCGCAAGGACGGGTCGCCGCGGCTGACCGGGCTGGAGGCGGACTTCCGGGCGGGCGAGATGTGGCTGGGGATGATGCCGAACTCGCTGAAGGCGCTGGACCTGCGGCGCGACCCGCGCTTCGCGATGTACGCCAACCCCGGATCGGGCACGGAGATGGACGGGGGAGACGTGCGGGTCTCGGGACGCGCGGTGGAGGTCACGGACCCGGACGAGATCGCCCGGTGGGCCGCGGGCGTCCCGAACGGCGGGATTCCCGAGGTGTTCCACCTCTTCCGGGTGGCGGTCGAAGAGGTGGTGCGGGTCAGCATCGAGGGGGAGGAGATCGTCTTCCGTACCTGGCGGCCGGGCAGGCCGCTGCGCACCATCCGGCGCGGCAACGACGACGCACCGCCGCGCGAAGACCCGGTGGGCTGAGGGCGGGCTACGGAGCCGAGGCCGGCCCGGTCTTCGGCTGCTGCCCCGTCTCCTGGGAGCGGGATCCCGAGCGGCCGATCGTATGGACGAACAGCTCCTTGCGCCCGGGGGCGCCGCGGCGCTCGGGAACCGGCAGCTCGTAGGTGACCGGGCGCGCGTGGTCGGCAATCTGCCGTTCGGCGTTGTAGACCCGGCCGAACTTCCACAGCATGCGGGCGAAGTTCGTCTGGCCGTGGGCCAGATTGCGGCCCAGCACCCGGAGGGCGCCGATGGCGGTGCTCAGGCCCAGGTGCTTGCGGTTGATGACGGCCTGGGTGCTGACGAGCTCCCGGTAGAACTGCTCCAGCGGCAGCCGGGTGGGCACGACGGCGTGCTGGATGTCGAAGAGCCGGTAGTCGCGGGTGGTGAGCTGGCGGGCCTCGGTGTGCCAGACCTCCGTGCCCGGGTACGGCGTCATGACGGTCAGGTGCACGATCTCCGGCACCGCCAGTGCGAACTCGCGTACCAGGCGGAACTGCTCCTCGTCCCACCCCGGATCGACGATCAGGTTGATCGCCACACTGATGCCCATCCGCCGGGCCGCCTCCAGCGCCCTGAAGTTCTCGTCCGGGCTGATGCGCTTGCGGAACTGATCGAGCCCTTCGGCGTCCAGGGCCTCCATACCGAGGAACATGTACTTCAGGCCCAGCTGCGTCCAGCGTTCGAAGACCTCCTCGTTGCGCAGCAGGACATCCGCGCGGGTCTCCAGGTAGTAGCGCTTGCGGATGTTGCGGCGCTCCAGCTCGGCGGCGATGCCGTGGCCGTGGTCGGGCTTGATGAAGGCGACGTCGTCGACGATGAAGACGTTGGGCTCCCGGATGGAAGCCATCTCCTCGGCCGCCGCCTCCGGCGTTGCCCGCCGGTAGCTGCGGCCGTAGAACGTCCACGCGGAGCAGAAGGAACAGTCCCAGGGACAGCCGCGGGTGAACTCGATGGAGGCGCACGGGTCCAGTTCGCCGATGAAGTAGCGGTTGCGGCGGCGCATCAGATCCCGCGCCGGGCGCGGCCGGTCGATGCTGTCCAGCATCTTCGGGGCCGGGCCGCGCCCGTCCGCCGTCACCACGCCGGGCACCGTGTGGGCCGCGTTGTCCCGTGCGGCCTCCAGCAGCGGGACGACGACGGTCTCGCCCTCTCCCCGGGCAATGGCGTCGACCGCGCCCTCGGCCTGTTCCAGCACATGGTCGCCGATGAAGGAGATGCTGTGGCCGCCGAAGAAGACGAAACACCCGGGCGCCGCCGCCTTCGCGCTGTGGGCGATCTCGATGGCCTCGGGGATGTTGGCCAGGTAGTTGAGGGAGATGCCCAGCGCCTCGGGCCGGAAGGAGCGCAGCTCCTGCTCCAGCAGCTTCCGGCTGAGAACTTGCAGGTCGACCACGCGCACCTGGTGCCCCGCTTCCCTGGCGGCGGCGGCCACGCGCTCCAGACCGAGCGGCTCCAGGCGGAGGAAGATTTCCGAATACATCAACGCACTCGGGTGGACCAGCAGCAGGCGCATACAGGCGCTCCAGATCTCCAGGGCAAGGCGGTCGGCGTGCGGTCGTGGCCAGGGAAGCCCTGGCCAGGGTTATGCCCCTTCGAGGAAATTATCTGTTAACCGCTCTTACGTCCTGGGACACGCCGGTCCGCGCACATATGCCCGAGTCAGCCCGGAGCGGTCACGGCGAGCGCCTCGATCTCGATGAGCAGTTCGGGCCGCACCAGCCCGGCCACCTGCACGGCGCTGCACGCGGGGAGCCGTTCGGGGTCGAGATACCGGTCGCGTACGGCGCGCAGTGCGGGCATGACTGCCAGGTCGGTCACGAAGAAGGTGAACTTCACGACGTCGCCGAAGCCGGCACCCGCCTCGTCCAGACAGCGCTGAAGGTTGGCGAACACCTGCTCGGCCTGAGCTGTGTGATCGCCCTCGCCGACGACCTTGCCGTCCGCGTCGAGCGCCACCTGACCGGATATCGCGATGAACCTGCCCTCGCCGATGACCAGATGGCTGTAGCCGTTCCCGGGCGCGAGACCTTCGGGGGTGGCGATGTGGGTGAGTGCTGATGACATGCGGCGCATGCTGTCAGAGCAGGGTGAGCTGTGTGCAGTGGTTTTCCGCGCTCCCGTCGCCGAACGCCGCCTCGCCCGTTGCCTCGTCCGCCGCCGCGCCGGCCGTCGGTGCGGTCGTCGGTGCGGCTGCCTCGATCCGGCGTGCGGCCCCGGACGTCGAAGGGCCCACGCCGTACTCGGCGGCCAGCTCGTGGACCTGCCGTGTGATGCGCCGCTGGTACCACTTGGGCGCGTACGCACCGGCCGAGTAGAGCGCCTCGTAGTGCCGCACCAGTTGCGGGTGGTGCTGGTGCAGCCAGCGGAAGTACCACTCGCGGGCGCCGGGCCGCAGATGCAGCGCGAGCGGCGTCACGGACGTGGCTCCCGCCGCCGCGATGGCGCGGACGGTGGTACGCAACTGCGCCGGAGAGTCGCCGAGGAACGGGATAACTGGTGCCATCAGCACACCGCACGGAATGCCGTGCTCCGAGAGCTGCCGTACGACATCCAGCCGCCGCTCCGGGGCCGGGGTGCCGGGCTCGACGGTGCGCCACAGTTCCTCGTCGGTGAAGCCGACGGACACCGAGATCCCGACGTCCGTGATGGCGGCGGCCGAGCGCAGCAGGTCCAGGTCGCGGAGGATGAGTGTGCCCTTGGTGAGGATGGAGAACGGGGTCGCGTAGTCGCGCAGCGCTGTCAGAACGCCCGGCATCAACCGGTAGCGTCCTTCCGCCCTCTGGTAGCAGTCGACGTTCGTGCCCATGGCGATGTGCTGGCCGCGCCAGCGGGGGCTGCTCAGCTCCTTGCGCAGCAGCTCCGGTGCGTTCACCTTCACCACGATCTGGGTGTCGAAGCCCTCTCCCGTATCCAGGTCCAGATAGCTGTGCGTCTTACGGGCGAAGCAGTAGACGCACGCATGGGAGCAGCCCCGGTACGGGTTCACGGTCCATTCGAACGGCATCCGTGACGCGCCGGGCACCCGGTTCACCAGTGAGCGGGCCCGCACCTCGTGGAAGGTCATGCCGCGGAACTCTGGGGTGTCGAACGTACGGCTTGTGACGGCGGAGGTGTCGAAGAGGGCGGGCGCGGCGGTCCGGCTGTGTTCGTCGGCGTCCCTCAGCTCGTCCCAGCGCATCTGTGGCCTCCTCGGTGATGGTGTCGCGTCCCTCTGGCGGCACTGTCGCTTCTCCGTACCAGATAATAGAACACTCGTTCGCATCGACCGTGTCAAGCCGGATTTGGGGAGCGGACCCGAGGGTGATTGGCTGGCCACCCGTTCCATCACAGGCCGTCCAATTCACAGGAGGAGTCATGGCGCAGGTCGAGGCGACCACGCAGCGGGAGATCGCCGCCGGGCCCGATGAGGTGTTCGACGCGCTGGCCGACTACAGCGGTACCCGGGCCGAACTGCTCCCCGCGCAGTTCAGCGAGTACGAGGTCCGGGAAGGCGGCGACGGCGAGGGCACCCTCGTGCACTGGAAGCTCCAGGCGACCAGCAAGCGCATCCGGGACTGCCTGCTTGAGGTCACCGAGCCCACCGACGGCGAACTGGTGGAGAAGGACCGCAACTCCTCGATGGTCACCACCTGGCGGGTGACTCCGGGCAGCCAGGAGAAGACGGCCCGGGTCACCGTGACGACGGTCTGGAACGGTGCGGGCGGCATCGGCGGCTTCTTCGAGAAGACCTTTGCTCCCAAGGGCCTGGCCCGCATCTACGACGAGGTGCTGCAGCGGCTGGCCGCCAAGCTGGAACAGGCCGGCTGACCTCCTCCGCTGCCCTCCTGGCGCGGCGCGCCCTCACCGGATCGAGTGGTTTCCGGTGGAGGGCGCTGCTGCGCGGGCCCTCCATCTCATCGGCGAAAACCCCTGTTCGGCAGCCCGACAGATGCCTCTGGGCAACCGCGTTGAGCCCCATCAGTCCCACGCCGCGCACGCGAACCGTGCTTGAACGCTCTTGTCGTGCAATGCGAGAAATACTCCCCCACAGGCAGCGGCAAGGGGAGTGCGATGGGCGGAACGGGCGGGGCCATCCTCGACAGCAGGGGCGACGAGAATCCCGTAACAGGAGCGGCGCTTCAGCCCGGCTGGGGAGCGCCCGCCCCCGCCGCCGTCGAGGTCACTCTGGAACTGCCGGGCCAGCGCGATGTTCCCGTAACGGTCACTCCGGTACCGGCGCCCGCACTTGACCCCACCGAGACGGACGTGGCCGCGCGGCAGCCCTCGGCGCAGTTTGCGTACGGGCCGGAAACGTCAGCAGGGGCGTACGGCCCGGAAACGTCGGCGCCCGCGTACGGGCCGGAAGCGTCGGCGCCCGCGTACGGGCCGGAGGGTGCGGCGCAGGCGTGCGGGCCGGAGGCTGCTGAGGCGGCCATCGGGTCGGGGCGGCCGCAGTCGGTCGCCCGGGCCGAAGCCTTGGTGCCGGACGGCGGCAAGTCGGAGGTCTCCCTCTCGCCGCGCCGCCTTCGGCTCGTCCTCGGGGCGCTGCTGCTGTCCCTGTTGCTTGCCGCGCTCGAACAGACCATTGTCGTCACGGCACTTCCCGAGATCGTCGGTGAACTCGACGGCCTTCGCCAGATGTCCTGGGCCGTCACCGTATATCTCCTGGCCATGGCCATCGGGCTGCCCGTCCACGGAAAGCTCGGCGACCTCTTCGGCCGCAAAGGGCTCTTCCTCTTCGCCATCGGCGCCTTCACCGCCGGCTCGGCACTGGCGGGCTGGGCCGGATCGATGGAGGAGCTGATCGCCGCCCGCGCCGTGCAGGGCACCGGCGCGGGCGGGCTCGTGATCGGTGTGCAGGCGATCGTCGCGGACGTGGTGCCGGCGCGCGAACGCGGGCGCTACCTGGGCCTGATCGGCGCCGCGTTCGGACTGGCATCCATCGCCGGTCCGCTGCTGGGCGGCTGGTTCACCGACGATCTGTCGTGGCGCTGGTGCTTCTGGTTCAACGTACCGGTGGGCCTGCTCGCCTTCCTGGTCACCGCCTTCGCCCTCAAGCTGCCGCGCGCCGCGGTGCGCCCCCGGCTCGACATCCTGGGTGCGCTGCTGATGGCGGTTTTCTCCACCTGCCTCGTCCTGCTCGCCAGTTGGGGCGGTACGACCTACGCCTGGGACGACCGCGTCATCCTCGGGCTGGCCGTCGGGGCGCTGGTCAGCGGGGTGCTCTTGCTCATCGCCGAGCGCTTCGCGCCCGAACCGGTGCTGCCGCTGCGGCTGTTCCGCGACTCCGTCTTCAACGTCACCGGACTGGTGGGCGCGGCCATCGGTATCGCGCTGTTCGGCGCTGCCGGCTATCTGCCGAGCTTCTTGCAGATGGTCGAGGGCGTCAGCGCCACCTCGTCGGGGCTGCTGATGCTGCCGCTGATGTGCGGGATCGTTGTCTCCTCGCTCCTCTCCGGGCAGCTGATCTCCCGTACCGGGCACTACAAGATCTTCCCTGTCCTGGGGTGCGCCCTCTCCGCCGAAGGCATGTGGCTGCTCTCCAAGCTGGAGGCGGACACCTCACGTCTGGTCTTCGGGGTCTGGTCGGGCATCCTCGGCCTGGGTATCGGCTTCGTGCTGCCGGTGCTGGTGCTGGCCGTGCAGAACTCGGTGAAGCCCACCGACCTCGGGGCCGCCACCAGCGCCAACCACTACTTCCGGCAGATCGGCGGCAGCGTCGGTGCCGCCCTCTTCGGCACCCTCCTCGTACACCGGATCGCGGACGCCCTTGCCCGCGAACTCCCCCGAGGGGAGGGCGACTTGCCCGACCCCGACTCGATCACCCCGCAGCTCGTGCGCGCACTGCCCGCGCCACTGCGCGACGGCTACGTCCAGGCGTACGCGGACGCGATGCCGCGGATCTTCCTCTACCTCGTTCCGGTGCTCGTCCTCGGGCTGGCACTGTCCCTCTTCCTCAAGGAGAAACCCCTGGTGTCCCAGCACACGCCCGTGCCGTCGGCCCGAACCGCCGAAGCCGAAGCACCCACAGCGCCCGCGCCCGACGCCAACGGCGCTGCACCGCGGCCCCAGTCGCAGTCCACGCCGTACGCCGCAGGCGTTCCGGTCTGCGGCACCGTGCGGCACCACGACGGGAGCGCCGTCCCGCGTGCGGCACTCACGCTCGTCGACACCGCGGGGCGGCAGATCGGACGCGGCGCCACAGGAGATGACGGGCGGTACGCGCTGAGCACACCGGGGGAGGGCTCCTACATGCTGATCGCGGCGGCGTGCGGGCACCAGCCGCGCGCGGTCAGCGTCACCGTGGGCGAGCGGCCCGTCGACCTCGATGTGGTGCTCGGCGGTGCGGGGCGGCTGGCCGGCAACGTACTGACTGCCGACGGCAACCCCGTCAAGGACGCCATCGTCACGCTCACCGACGTACGCGGCGAGGTCGTCGCCACCACCCGCAGCAGCCGCGAGGGCAGCTACGTCATCACCGAACTCGTCGCCGGCGAGTACACGCTGGCGGCCAGCGCGCCCGTCTACCGCCCGGCCGCACTGCCCGTCTCCGTACAGGCGTCCCGCGAAACGAGGCAGGACATCGAACTGGCCGGCGGCGCGGTGCTGCGCGGCACCGTACGGGCCACCGGCGGGCGGCCCGTCGAGGACGCCAGAGTGACGCTGCTGGACGCGGCCGGCAACGTCGTCGACACGGCGACGACCGCCGCCGACGGCGTCTTCCGCTTCGTCGACCTGGCCTCGGGCGAGTACACGGTGGTGGCCGCCGGCTATCCGCCGGTCGCGACCGTGCTCCAGATCGCCGGTGGCGGGCGGACCGAGCGCGATCTGCAACTGGGGCACGAGGACTGATCGCGGGCCCGTCACCCGGCCGCACGATGCGACGCTCGCGGCGCTGAACGCGCAGGTCAGCGGCGGGTGCAGAGAGGTCCTCACCCGCCTGAGTGAAAACGAATGGTGTGGACCAGTGGAGTTATCCACAGGGGTGTCCTGGCTGTTGGCGACCGCGTACCGTTCCGGACATGAAGATCCTCATCAGCGCCGATATGGAGGGCGCAACGGGAGTCACCTGGCCGGCGGACGTCCTGCCGGGCACGCCGCAGTGGGAGCGCTGCCGGTCGCTGTTCACCTCGGATGTGGACGCGGCTGTCAGGGGCTTCTTCGAGGCGGGCGCTGACGAGGTGCTCATCAACGAGGCGCACTGGACCATGCGCAATCTTCTGCTGGAGAAGCTGGACGAGCGGGCCGAGATGATCACCGGTCGGCACAAGTCCCTGTCCATGGTCGAAGGCATCCAGCACGGCGATGTGGACGGCATCGCCTACGTCGGCTATCACACCGGCGCCGGCAGTGAAGGCGTCCTTGCGCACACCTACCTCGCCAATTCCCTTACGGGCGTATGGGCCGACGGCACGCGGGCGAGCGAGGGATACCTCAACACGCTGGTGGCCGCCGAGTACGGCGTGCCGGTCGTGCTGGTGACGGGCGACGACCGCACCGTCGAAGACGCCAAGGGCTATGCACCCGAGGCACTGGGCGTCGCCGTCAAGGACTACGTTTCGCGGTACGCCGCGGTCTGCCGTCCTCCGGCCCGCACCGCCGCCGACATCCGGGACGCTGCCCGGCGCGCCGCTCCGCTGGCCGGGCGCCGCACCCCGCCGGAACCCGAACCGCACACCATCGAGATCGAGTTCGACGCGGAGCACCTGGTGGGCGCCGCCACCGTCGTGCCCGGCGTCGAGCGCTCGGGTGAACGCCGCGTCACCTTCACCTCGCCCAGCGCCTATGAGGCGATCCGGTGCTTCAAGGCCGTCACGACCGTCGTCTCGGCCGCGGTGGAGGAACAGTATGGCTGAGCTGACAGAACGGAAAGAGGGCACGATGAAGCCTGCACCGGGGCAGGGCCACCTCGACGCACAGGTCTTCGATGAAGTGGTGACGGCCACCTCGGAGTTGATCCGCCTCGACACCACCAACCAGGGCGGCGGGGTGGGCAACGAGCGCCCGGCCGCCGAGTACGTCGCCTCGGGCCTCGCCGACGTGGGCATCGAACCCCGCCTGCTGGAGAAGAAGGCCGGCCGCACCAACGTGGTGGCCAGGATCGAGGGCACCGACCCCGGCGCGGGGGCGCTGCTGCTGCACGGCCATCTCGACGTGGTGCCGGCCGAGGCTGCCGACTGGAAGGTGCACCCCTTCTCCGGCGAGGTCCGGGACGGCGTGGTGTGGGGCCGCGGCGCCATCGACATGAAGAACGCCGACGCCATGGCCCTCTCCCTGGTCCGAGCGTGGGCCCGCGCGGGAGTGCGGCCGCCCCGCGACATCGTCCTCGCCTTCACCGCCGACGAGGAGGACAGCGCCGAGTTCGGCTCGGATTTCCTGGTACGGGAGCACCCGGAGCTGTTCGAGGGCTGCACGGAAGGCATCAGCGAGTCCGGGGCCTTCACCTACCACGCCGGGCCCGGCCTGCGGCTCTACCCGGTGGGGGCCGGGGAGCGCGGGACGGCCTGGCTGAAGCTGACCGCACACGGCAGGGCGGGCCACGGCTCCAAGGTCAACCACGCCAACGCCGTCAGCCGTCTCGCCGCCGCCGTCCACCGCATCGGCGAGCACGAATGGCCGGTGCGGCTCACCCCCACCGTGCGGGCCGCGCTCGCCCGACTCGCGGAGCTGCACGGGCTGCGTCCGCTCGGCCCGGATGCACAGGACGCCGAGGTGGACGCGCTGCTCGCCCAGCTCGGCCGGGCCGCCGCACTGGTCGAGCCGACCGTGCGCAACAGCGCCAACCCGACCATGCTGGAGGCCGGTTACAAGATCAACGTGATTCCGGGGACGGCCACGGCCCGGGTGGACGGCCGGATGCTGCCCGGTGCCGAGGAGGAGTTCCACACCACCCTCGACGCGCTGACCGGCCCCGATGTGAGCTGGGACTTCCAGCACCGGGAAGTCCCGCTGCAAGCGCCGGTGGACTCCCCGCTGTTCGCCGTCATGAGCGAGGCGCTGGAGCACTTCGACCCGGGCGCACACGCGGTGCCCTACTGCATGTCGGGCGGCACGGACGCCAAGCAGTTCTCCCGGCTCGGCATCGTGGGCTACGGCTTCACCCCGCTCAAACTGCCCGAAGGCTTCGACTACCAGGCGCTGTTCCACGGCGTTGACGAGCGCGTGCCCGTGGAAGCACTGCACTTCGGCATCCGCGTCCTGGACCGTGCGCTGCTCGGCAGCGCCGCCGCCCCCTCGCCGAGCAGCCCGCACGGCTCGACCGCTCGCGACGACCGTCCCTCCTCCAGCCTCCGGCCGGGAGGTGCCGCCGCCGACGACAACTCCACCACCCGCGACGCGACCACCCCGTCAGGAGGCTGACCCTCATGTCCGTCCAGGCCCCCTACGGCACCTGGCCCTCACCGATCGACGCCGGCATGGTCGCCGCGCACGACGGGCGGCCCGAGTTCCTCGGCTCCGTCGGTGAGGAACTGTGGTGGACCGAGCCGCGCCCCGAGGAAGCCGGACGCCGCGCTCTGATGCGGTGCGCCGCTGACGGCCAGCGCCCACCGGTCAGCGTGCTGCCGGCGCCGTGGAACGTGCGCAACCGCGTGATCGAGTACGGCGGACTGCCCTGGGCCGGTGCGCCCCGCGCCGAGGGCGGACCGCTGATCGTCTTCAACCACTTCGCCGACCAGCGGCTCTACGCCTTGGAGCCCGATGCCCCAGGCGCCGCGCCTCGTCCGCTGTCCCCGCTCTCGGACGTCGTCGAGGGTGGGCTGCGCTGGTGCGATCCCGTGGTGCTGCCGGAGCGGGGTGAAGTCTGGTGCGTGCTGGAGGAGTTCACCGGCGAGGCGCCCACCGAACTGCGCAGGGTGCTGGCGGCCGTGCCGTTGGACGGATCCGCGGCCGAGGACCGCGCGCGGGTGCGGGAGCTGACCGGGGACGGCGACCGGTTCCTGACCGGGCCACGGCTCGCCCCGGACGGCCGGCGCCTGGTCTGGCTTGCCTGGGACCACCCGGCGATGCCATGGGACGGCACCCGCGTCATGACCGCGCGGATCGCCGACGACGGCACGTTGGAGACCCCGCGCGCGGTCGCGGGCGGCCCCGAAGAGTCGGTGGTCCAAGCCGAGTTCGGGACCGACGGCTCGCTGCTGATCGCCTCGGACGCGAGCGGCTGGTGGAACCTCCAACGCATGGACGTGGAAGCCGCCGAGCGGGCCGAGGCAGCGGAGCCGGGCCGCGGCCCGGCAGTCCCGCGGGTGCCGCTGTGCCCACGCGAGGAGGAATTCGCGGGCGCCGCATGGAAGATCGGCCAGCGCTGGTTCGCGCCGCTGCCCGGCGGACTGGTGGCCACGCTGCACGGCCGCGGCGCACAGCGGCTGGGCGTACTCGACCCGGAGACGGGCGAACTGGTCGACGCGGCCGGGCCCTGGACGGAGTGGGCGGCCTCGCTCGCCGTCATCGACTCCCGCGTCACCGGCATCGCCGCCAGCCCCCGCACCTCCTACGAGATCGTCGAGCTGGACACCCGCACCGGCCACACCGTCGTGCTGGCCTCGCACCACGAGGACCATGTGGACCCGGCCTATTACCCCGAGCCGCAGATCCGCACCTTCACCGGACCCGACGGGCGCGACATCCACGCCCACATCTATCCGCCGCACCACCCCGACCACGCGGCGCCCGCGGGCGAGCTGCCCCCGTACGTGGTGTGGGTGCACGGCGGGCCCACCAGCCGCGCCCCGCTGGTGCTCGATCTGGAGATCGCCTACTTCACCTCGCGCGGTATCGGCGTCGCAGAGGTCAACTACGGCGGCTCAACCGGCTACGGGAGGGAGTACCGCAACCGGCTGCGGCAGCAGTGGGGCGTCGTGGACGTCGAGGACTGCGCGGCAGTGGCCCGTACCCTCGCCGGAGAGGGCACCGCCGATCCGGAGCGGCTGGCCATCCGGGGCGGCAGCGCGGGCGGCTGGACCAGCGCCGCCTCGCTCACCTCACCGCTGGCGGAGGGGCTGTACGCCTGCGGCACCATCACCTATCCCATCCTCGATCTGACGGGCTGGGCCACAGGCGAGACCCACGACTTCGAGTCGCAGTATCTGGAATCCCTGGTCGGCCCGCTCACCGAGGTTCCGGGGCGATACCGCGAGCGCTCCCCGCTGCACCGGGCACAGCGAATCGCCGTCCCCTTCCTGCTGCTCCAGGGGCTGGACGATGTGATCTGCCCGCCCGTGCAGTGCGAGCGCTTCCTTGAGCAGGTCAAGGGCAGAGGCGTCCCGCACGCCTATCTCGCCTTCGAGGGCGAGGGGCACGGCTTCCGCAGGGCCGACACGATCGTCAGCGCGGTGGAGGCCGAACTCTCGCTGTACTCCCAGACCTTCGACCTGGGCCGCGAGGACATTCCACGGCTGGAGCTGGGTACATGAGCATCCCGCCGCTGCCCGAAGGCGAGCCCTCGCCGACCCTCGCCGACCCGCACGAACTGCTGGAGGGCTATCTCGACCACTACCGCCGCACCCTGTTCCGCAAGGCCGCCGCGCTCCCGGAGGAGGAGCTGCGCGCCGCCCCCCTCCCTTCGGGATGGACCCCACTGGAGCTGATCCGCCACCTCCAGTACGTCGAACAGCGCTGGCTGAACTGGGGCTTCGCGGCCGAGCAGGTGCCCGACCCATGGGGCGACAGGACGGACGACGGGTCGGACCGCTGGCAGGTGCCCGCGGGCATGAGCACCCGGCAGGTGCTCGACGCCTACGCAGCACAGTGCGACCGCTCCCGGCGGGTCACGTCCGCGGCCAAGCTCGACCAGCGCGCTTCGGTCGGCGGCCGCTTCCCCACCGAGGAGGAGGCCCCCACCCTCGCCTGGATCCTCTTCCATCTGCTCCAGGAGTACGCGCGGCACGTCGGCCAGCTCGATGTGGTGGTGGAACTGGCGGGTGGTGGTACGGGGGAGTAGCGCGAACGCACGTGAGCGGCGGCTTGAGTCGTCAACTGATGGAAGTAGGTAGGGATTTGGGCCCAGGGGGCTGCTTCCTGACGAGCGTCCCCTACAGCCCGGCGACGTCCGCGAGAATGCGGGCCTGGTGCAGCAGGGTGATGCTGTCCTCCAGATCGTCGTCCTCGTCCACCGACCACAGCGCGTACTCGACGTGGCGGGCGACTGACCAGGCACGTACGCGGTCGACGTCCTCGCCGAGGGCGTCCGCGAGCAGTGCCGTGCGGTGCTGGAGCACGCGGTGCGGGTCGGGGTGCTCGAGCGGGTCGTCGACCTGTTCGAGTAGGGGCCACGGGTCGAAGGCGGGGTCGCCGGTCATCGGCTTGGCGTCGATGGCCAGCCACGGAGCGCGGCGTGCCGACAGCAGATTGCCGGGGTTGAAGTCGCCGTGCACCAGCACCTCGCGGCGGGCGGACCGCGGCAGTTCGCGGTACAGCCCCGCTGCCAGCCGGTACAGCCCTGTGTCGAGCTCCGGGGGCCACTCGCGGGCGGCCTGCTTTTCGGCGAGGTCGGCCCACTCGGCGGTGGTGTCCGCGACGCGGCCCATGCCGAGCGCTGCCGCCTCGGCCGGATCCGCCGACCACAGTTCGCGCAGCACGTCGGCCGCGGCCAGCAGCCGTTCGTCGGCCGGGATGTGCTCGGCATCGCCCAGCTCGGCGCCCGGCTCCACGCGTTCCAGCAGCAGCGCGAAGAGGTCCGCGTCCTGCTCCAGCACCCGTACGGCGCCGCGACCGTTCCACAGGCCGAGGGCCGTCCCCTCGGTGCGGGCTTCCGGATGGGGCCAGGTCAGCTTGAGAACGGCCCGGGTGCCGTCCGGCCGCTCCGCGGGCGCCACCCAGGAGCAGCTGCCCCCGTGGAAGGGCGCGCCCAGCCGCAGCTTCCAGCGCTCGCGCATCTGCTCCACCAGCGCCGGCAGCCCGGCCAGCCAGTCGCGGCCGTCGGCCGTGTGGCTCATCTCCGTGAGCACAGGGAGGCTGGGAGGAAAGAGATCGGTCACGGCACCGTCCCGGGCGGTCTTCTGCGGCGGCAGTTTCGAACAGGGCCTCATCACCGTACTGGGATCGCCCGCATCGCTCCGAGTGCTTTTCGCCCGCCCCACCCCGGCCGCGCCCACCATGCACGCACCCACCATGTCCGCGCCCACCCTGGCCGCCCCCACCATGCACGCACCCACCCTGCACGCACTCACCCCGCCCGCACCCACCCGGCCGCGCCCCCTGCACGGCGCCGCCAGCCCCTCACCCACCATGCCCGCCCCCGCCCCCGGCCCCCGGTCGGCATTGCAGGATCGGGCGGCGCCGTCCTCGCTCGTTCGGGTACGGTCGCGGCATGACGAGCGTCGCACCCGATATCAGCGATCCCGCCAGCTCTCCGGCCGTCCATGTGATCCGCGTTTCCGAACACGCGGCTGCGACCAGGGTTGCCGGCGCTCTCGCTCCGCTCTCGGAGGAGGAGCGGGGGCGTGCAGCGGCGTTCGTACGGGAGGTCGACCGCGAGCGCTATCTGGTCGCGCACCTGGCGTTGCGCAGGGAGCTGGGGGCGCTGTTGGATCTCGACCCGGCCGACGTGCGGTTCGCCCGCGCGGACTGCCCGATGTGCGGGGCCCCGCACGGCAGGCCGACCGTGCCGGGCGATCCGGTGCACTTCTCCCTCTCCCACGCGGGAGATGTGGTGTTGCTGGCGTTCGCCGCCGTGCCGGTGGGGGTGGATGTCGAGGAGTTCCCGAGCGTCGCTTCGGCGCGGGAGACGATGACCGCGCTGCACCCCCGTGAGCGGGCCGAGTTGGCGGCGGTGCCGGACGCCGCGGCGCTGCCCGCCGCGTTCACCCGCTGCTGGACGCGGAAAGAGGCGTATCTGAAGGGGACGGGGGCCGGACTGGGTGAGGACCCGTCCGTCACCTATGTCAGCGCGCTCGAAGAGCCCGCCCGGGTGCCCGGCTGGCAGCTCACCGACCTTCCGGCCCCTGCGGGTTACGCCGCCGCGAGCGCGCTGCGAAAGACCGCCACGAACGAGACGGACTGAACCTCGCTCCGACCAGGCGCCGGTGCGGCGCTGCGGTTTTCCGCAGGGTGCGGGCTACGGAAAACCGCAGCTGACCTGACGGTCATCCTCATACCCGTGCTGAGCTGCGGTTTCTAGCGTTGAGGGCGATCGGGGCAGCGGCCTCGGTGACAGACCCACAGCGGAGATCCCTATGCACCTCACGTCCTTGGCCCTGCCGCAGGAGCCCGCCGGCGGCATCGCAGGCTGGGCCGCCGACCTCGTCGACACCATGGGCGGTCCGGGAGCCGGACTGGCCATCGCACTGGAGAACCTCTTCCCGCCGCTGCCGAGCGAGGTGATCCTGCCGCTGACCGGGTTCGCCGCCGGACAGGGGGTCCTCTCGCTGGCCGCGGCGCTGTTCTGGACCACGCTCGGTTCGGTCGTGGGCGCCGTGGTCCTCTACTGGATCGGCATGTTCTTCGGCCGCGACCGTATGCGTGCGCTCTGGGCGCGGCTGCCGCTGGTGAAGGAGTCCGATCTGGTGCGTACGGAGGAGTGGTTCGCGAAGCACGGCACCAAGGCGGTCTTCTTCGGCCGAATGGTGCCGATCTTCCGCAGCCTCGTCTCCGTACCGGCCGGGGTGGAGCGGATGCCCCTGCCGGTCCTCGTCGTACTGACCACGCTCGGCAGCCTGATCTGGAACTCCGTCCTGGTGCTGGCCGGTTACTGGCTGGGCGACCAGTGGGAGTTGGTGGAGGCGTACGTCGGGATCCTCTCCAAGGCGGTGCTGGTACTGGTGCTGCTCGCACTGGCGGCGTACGTGGCCGTACGGCTGCGCGGTCACAGCCGGGCCAAGCACCGCCGCGCGGGGTGACCGGGTACGTGCCCGAGCGATCTTGTTCCGGATGGAAGCCCGTACTAGGCTCCGACGCCGTGCAGCGGGCCGGTGAAGCGAACGGCGCGGAGACGGTCGGCGAAGCGGGCATCGGCGAAGTGACCGTCGAAGAAGCGGAGTTCGGCGACGTGACCGCGGGTGACGCGCACGCTGTCTCGGCAACCCGGCCTCCCTCCTGGCCGTACAGGAGCTTCGGGGTGCTGCTCGGCTGCGCCACGGCGCTGCTCGGGTCCGTGTACTTCGTCCTCGTCGGCACCGCCCTCGGCCCGTTCCTGCTGTGGCCGTTCACCCGGAGCAGCGCCCTCGGCATTCTCATGGCGGGAGTGCGCGGGCTGACGGCACTGGAGCGGACCCGCAGGTCCGTCTTCTTCGGCGACCGTTTCCCCGGGCACTACAAGGCGTCCGACCAGAAGCTGCTGCGCTATCTGGCGGTCCGCAGCTACACGGGGCTGCTGTGCGCCGTCGTTCTCGGGCTGCTGGGCTTCGGCGTCATCCTGGCGGCCCTGGTGGCGCTGAGAACGGTGCAGGGTGCGTTCAGCTGGGACGACTGGCTGGCGCAGGCGCTGCTCGGCGGTGTGCTGCTCTTCCTCGACATCCAGGGGCTCCACTCGCTCGCCGGTCTGGACGCACGCAGCGCCCGGGAGTGTTTCGGGCCCTCCGAGCGGGAGTTGCTGCGGCGGCGTATCGACGAACTGGCCACCAGCCGGGCGGCGGTCGTGCACGCGGTCGACGCCGAACGCCGGCGTATCGAGCGGGATCTGCACGACGGGATGCAGCAGCGTCTGGTGGCGCTCGCCATGCTGCTCGGCCGGGTTCGCCGGGGCCGCGACCCGGGGCAGGCCGAAGCGCTGCTGCGCCAGGCGTACCAGGAGTCCCAGGACATCGTCACCGAACTGCGCGAAGTGGCCTGGCGGATCTATCCCTCGGCGCTGGACAGCCTGGGGTTGGAGGAGGCGCTGGGCGGGGTGTCCGAGCGGTGCGGCATTCCGGTCCGTACCGAGTTCGACGTCGGCGGGCCGCTGCCGCAGCCCGTGGAGACCGCCGCGTACTTCGTGGTGTCGGAGTCGGTGACCAACGCGGCCAAGCACTCCGGCGCCACCGCTGTCTCCGTACGGGTGCTGCTCCGCGATGCCCGTGACAGCCGCAGCAGCTCCGGCAAGGTGCTCGCGGTGAGTGTCCAGGACGACGGGAAGGGCGGTGCCGATCCCGCCGGCAGCGGACTGGGCGGGCTGCGCAGCCGGGTGGCCGCGCTCGACGGCACACTGCATATCGACAGCCCTCCAGGGGGACCGACCACCGTTACCGCGGAGCTGCCGTGCGTGTGCTGATCGCCGAGGACTCGACCCTGTTGCGGGAGGGGCTGGTCCGGCTGCTCGTCGAGGAGGGGCATGAGGTCCCGGCCGCGTTCGGGGACGCGGTTTCGCTGCTGAAGGAGATGGCGGAGCGACAGCCGGACATCGTCGTCCTCGACATCCGGATGCCACCCACGCACACCGACGAGGGGCTGCGGGCTGCGCTGGAGATCCGCGAACGCTGGCCCGGAGTCGGGGTACTGGTGCTGTCCCAGCACATCGAGCGCAACTACGCGGCCCAACTGCTGGCCTCAGACGCGGAACGGGTGGGATATCTCCTCAAGGACCGCGTCGCCCAGGTCGAGGAGTTCCTGGACGCGCTGGAGCGCATCCAGGCGGGTGGCGCCGTCATCGACCCGGAGGTGGTGCGGCAGCTGGTCTTCCGTACCACGCACTCGGATCCACTGGCTCGCCTCACGCCCCGGGAGCGCAGCGTCCTGGAGGCCCTGGCCCAGGGGTACACCAACACGGCCATCGCCCGGAAACTGCACATCTCGCTGAGTGCGGTGGAGAAGAACCTGGCCGCTGTCTTCGACAAGCTGGAGCTGTCGCAGGACGCCGGTCACAGCAGGCGGATTCTGGCGGTCCTGAGATATCTGGAGTCGTAGCGGCGGCGGGGTCCCGCAAGCCGTCAAAAGGATCTGGCGCGCGGGAAGCGGAGCGTGTTCCATGGTCATCGGGGGTCCCGGTCAGGCGCCGGCGCCCGTGGACGACGTATGGAAGAAGCGAGGTTGCCGTGGCCACGACCGTACGACGCAGCACCCGGACCCTGCCCGCAGCGCCGCTCGGCCCCGAGAATCCGCTGCCCGCGCTGCTGCCGCTGGACGAGGCTCACACGCTCGACGAGTCCGAACGCGCCGCACTGCCGCATGAGATGGCGCGGCAGGTCGGCTACGCTCCGCTGCGCTCCGTGCTGCCCACCCGCGTCCTCGACGGCTACGGGCGGCAGCGCACCCCCACCCGGCTCGACACGCTGGTGCTGGAGAACGACCAGCTGCGGGCGACCGTCCTGCCCGGTCTGGGCGGTCGTATCGCCTCCCTCTTCCACAAGCCGACCGCGCGTGAACTCCTCTACGCCAACCCCGTCTTCCAGCCCGCCGACTTCGCACTCAACGGTGCCTGGTTCTCCGGCGGCATCGAGTGGAACATCGGTGCGACAGGGCATACGACGCTCTCCTGCGCCCCGTTGCACGCGGCGCGGGTGCCCGCGCCGGGCGGTGACGGTGTGATGGTGCGGCTGTGGGAGTGGGAGCGACTTCGGGACACCCCCTTCCAGGTGGACCTGTGGCTGCCCGACGACTCCGACTTCCTCTACGTCGGCGCCCGCGTCCGCAACCCGCACCACCGCACCGTTCCGGTGTACTGGTGGTCCAACATCGCCGTGCCCGAGGCCCCGGGGACGCGGGTGCTCGCCCCCGCCGAGGAGACCTGGTACTTCGCGTACGAGCGCAGGCTGCGCCGGATACCCGTGCCCGAGTGGGAGGGCACCGATCTGACCTACCCGCTGCACAGCCGGTTTCCCGCCGACTACTTCTACGAGGTGCCTGACGACTCCCGGAAGTGGATCGCCTCGCTGGACGAGAAGGGGCAGGGCCTCGTCCAGACCTCGACGGACCTGCTGCGCGGCCGCAAGCTGTTCGTCTGGGGCGCCGGAGCGGGCGGCAGGCGCTGGCAGGAGTGGCTGACCGAGCCGGGCACGGCCGGATACGTGGAGATCCAGGCGGGGCTCGCCCGCACCCAGCTGGAACATCTACCGCTGGAGGCGGGCGGCGAGTTGGCCTGGCTGGAGGCGTACGGGCCGCTGGCCGCCGACCCCGGGACGGTGCACGGCGCGGACTGGGCGGCGGCCCGCGCGCACACCGAGCGGCGGCTGGAGGTGGCGCTGCCGCGCGGCGCCGTTGAGGCGGCCTACGCGGCATGGCGGCCGTACGCGGACGCTGAACCGGAGGGCGGGCCGGGGGAGGGTGGGGCCGAGGAGGGCGGGCCCCAGGAGGGCGCGGCCGAGGAGGGCGGGGAGCGTCGCTGGCTGGCGACCGGTTCGGGCTGGGGCGCGCTGGAGGTGGAGCGCGGTGGCTTCACTCTTCCGGGTACGCCGTTCCCGCCGGAAACCCTCGGCGCCGAGCAGCGGCCGTGGAGCGAACTGCTGCACAACAGCACCCTTTCCTGCGGCCCGGAGGCCGTGCCCCCGGGACCCACGCTGGTCGCCCCGGAGTGGCGCGAGCTGCTCGAAGCGGCCGACGCCGGTCCGGACGCCGACGCGGCGGGCAAGGCGTCCCGGCGTGAGCTGGACTACCACCTCGGGGTGGCGCAGTGGCACGCGGGCGACCGCTCACAGGCGGTACGCAGCTGGGAGCGGTCCCTCGAACAGGGCGCGCGCTGGCCCGCGTTGCGCTGCCTGGCCGTCGCCGACCAGCAGGACGGCCACGGCGCCCGCGCCGCGGACCGCTGTCTGGCGGCCGTACGCGACGCGCGGGAACGGCTGGACGCCCGCGACCGCCTCGCTGCCGCGGCGCTCGTGGCGCTCGCGCGGGAGGCGGTCGAGGCGCTGCTGGCCGAGGAGCGTGCCGGGGAGGCCGAGGAAGTGTTGGACGGGCTGTCCGAAGAGCAGCGGCAGCGGGGCCGCTGCCGGCTGCTGCGCGCGCGGGTGCTGCTGGCGAAGGGCGACGCCGAGGGCGCCCACGCGCTCTTCGACGCCGGTTTCGAGGTCGAGGACCTGCGGGAGGGGGAGGAGGTGCTGAGCGACACCTGGGCGGCGCTGACCGCCGAGCCCCTCCCGCCCCGCTATGACTTTCGGATGCGGCCCTGAGGCTTGCCCGGCGCCTCCCGCGTACCCGGCATGGGGGCTGCTGCCCACCCTGCGCCTGGGGGTCCCCCCTGCTCGAAGAGCTTGGGGGAGCAGACTGCCCAAGCTTCGCAGTACGGGTTGCGCCCCGTAAGGCTGCGGCGCCTACTCGCCCGCGCCCTGCTTCCGGTCCACGTATTCGAAGACGCTGCCGTCCGGGTGGCGGGCGACCAGGTTGCGGCCGATGGGGGTGGGCTTGGGGCCCGCGATGATCTGCGCTCCTACGGTGTGCAGATCGGCGAGTGCGTCGTCCACGTCCTGCACCGCGAGGGTGGCCTTGACCTTGCTGAGTACGTTCAGGTGTTCCTCGGGGCCGCTCATCAGGAAGAAGGGACCGACGGCGGCAACCTCCACCGGGCCGTTCTGGAAGCGCATCGCCTCCGCACTTGCCAGTCGTTCGTACACCGGCACGGCGGCGTCCAGATTGTCGACGCAGATACGCAGCGAGGTCCCCAGAATATCCATGGCCCCACCCTAGAGCGGGGTCACCCGCTGTGCCGAACCATGGTTGCCGCCCGCGCAGTTGCGGCGGCTCAGGCGCGGCAGAGGATCTCGCCGTGGACGACCGTGAACCAGCCGTCCTCCTCCTCGCCCCAGGCCCGCCATGCCTCGGAGATCCGGCGCAGTTCGTCGGGGGTGGCCAGGCCGCCGTCGACGGCGACGGACGCAAAGCTGGAGGCCACCGTGCGGTCCGCCCACAGCCCGCTCCACCAGGCTCGCTCCTCCGGCGTGCTGAAGCACCAGGTGCTCGTGGTGACCGTGACGTCGGTGAACCCGGCCTCGCGTGCCCATGCGTGCAGCCGCCGTCCGGCATCCGGGACGCCTCCGTTGGCCTGCGCGACCCGGCGGTAGAGGTCCAGCCAGGCGGCCATGCCGGGCACTTCCGGGTACCAGAGCATGCCGCCGTAGTCCGCATCCCGGACGGCCACGACTCCGCCGGGTGCGCACACCCGCCGCATCTCGCGCAGCGCGCCCACCGGGTCGCCCACATGCTGGAGCGTCTGGTGGGCGTGCACGATGTCGAAGGAGCCGTCCGCGAAGTCGAGTGCGTGCACGTCGCCGGTGGTGAACTCGACGTTGGAGACCCCGCGTTCCTCCGCGGTCGCGCGCGCCTGCTCCAGCACGCCCGCCGCCGCGTCCAGCCCGGTGACCGAGCCCTGCGGGACCAGCGCCGCGAGGTCGGCCGTGATGGTGCCGGGTCCGCAGCCGATGTCCAGGACGCGGTGGTCCTCGCGCAGCCGGCCGAGCAGGTAGGCGGCGGAGTTGGCGGCGGTGCGCCAGCGGTGCGAGCGCAGAACGGACTCGTGGTGGCCGTGGGTGTACACGGCGGTCTCGTGTGCCATGAACGCACTGTAGCCCTGAGTCTTGCTATGTGAGCAATAACATTCCGAGATGTGGACACTCTTGTGCGCGCCTGGTGCCACCGGGGAACCCCGGTGCGGAGAAAGGTGCAGGTTAAAAGGCGCAGGTCACCGCCAGCCCGCTGCGCCCTCCTTGGACCAGGTGTCCGGTGCCGCACGGCTGATGTGGGCCAGTGCCGAGTCCGGCTCGTTCGCCTGCGCCAGATCACCGATGCTGACCACACCCGCGAGCCTGCCGCCCTCCAGCACCGGCAGCCGCCGTACCGCGTGCGCGCGGAGCAGCTCCACCGCCGCCTCGATCCCCGTGTCGGCGGTGACGGTCACCGGGTCCGGCGTACAGGCCGACCGGCAGTTCACACCCAGCGGGTCCACCCCGTCCGCCACCGCGCGCAGCGTGATGTCCCGGTCGGTCAGCAGCCCGAGCAGCTTGCCGTCCTTGACGACCAGTACGTCGCCGATCTCCTGCGCCCGCATCAGCTGCGCGGCCTCCACCAGCGATGCGTCGGGACGCACGGTCGTCGCCGCCGGCGTCATGACATCTGCCACCGTCGTGGCCGTCGCCCGGTCCTTTTCTCTGTCCCTCGGCGTCATCGCCCTCGCCTCTTCTCCGGCCTCTTCCCGCCCTGGGGCGGGGGGACAGGACGACGTACCCGCCGATGGGCCGCCGACACCCGTGCGACCAGCGGGAGTTGGGCACCGTTCCGGCGAATTGCCGTCGGGAAGCGTGCAGGTGTTTGTCGTCCGGCACACCGGGCACCCGCACACTTGTGCTTCGGAAAGAAGGCACGTCCGCGGGAGCGACCTGTGTGCTTCGGGCCCCGCACCTGCCTTCGCTGCCGCGGTGACCGTCAGACGACGCGACCGTTACGGGAGCACAAGCTGATGACCGTCCGTACGACACGCTCCAGGCACCCCCACGACGACGCCCCCGACACCACCGCCGAGTTCCGACGCATCGCCGAACTGCCCGAAGGCCCCGAGAGGGAAGAGCTCCGTCAGCGCGTGGTGCGAGCGTGGATGCCGATGGCCGGGCGGCTGGCGAGGCACTTCCGTAACCGCGGCGAGGCCATGGAAGACCTCGAACAGGTGGCCGCGCTCGGTCTGGTGAAGGCTGTCGCCCGCTACGACATCTCCCGCGGCTGCGCCTTCGAGAGCTTCGCGGTGCCGACCATCGTCGGTGAGGTCAAACGGCACTTCCGCGACCACATGTGGGGCCTGCATGTGCCCCGGCGCATCCAGGAGCTCCGTAACCGGGTGCGCAACAGCCAGCGCGAACTCAGCCACACTCTCGACGGACGCAGCCCCTCCGTGCAGCGCATCGCCGAGCACTGCGGACTCAGCGAAGAGGACGTGCTGCTGGGCATGGAGGCGCTGGAGAGCTACAGCACGCTCTCCCTGGACGCCGAACTCCCCGGCGCGGACGACGGCTACTCCCTCGCCGACACCCTCGGCGACTGCGAACCGGGCTTCGACCAGGTCGTCTACCGCGAGGCCGTCAAACCGCGGCTCGCGCGGCTGCCGGAACGGGAACGCCGCATCCTCTACCTGCGGTTCTTCTGCGACATGACCCAGAGCTGCATCGCCGAGCAGCTCGGCATCTCACAGATGCATGTGTCCCGTCTCATCAGCCGGACGTGCCGCCGCATCCATCACGAGGTCGAGACCGATCGGCGCCTCGACGGCACGCCGCAACGCCGAGCGCCGTTCCGCCGCGAGCCGTCTCGCCGCGAGCCGTCTCGCCGCGAGCCGTCCCGCCGCGAGCGGGAGGGCGCACGGCGGGCTGCGGTGCGGCACGGGGCACACCGCCGCGAGGCCACCCGGGGCCGGGACGGACGGCGAACGCACACGCCCGCCCACGCCGCCGTCTGAGCCGCTGCACGGATCTTGCCCCTCGCCTGGTGCGTGCTGGGAAGGGGGTGCCCCTGTCCGACGTCCGCAGGCTGGGGGTGGGTTGTGGCTGGTCGCGCAGTTCCCCGCGCCCCTTCGGGGCGCGTCCCCTGGCCAGAGCAAGCCCTCGGTGGCGAACCACACGTGTCGGCGCTGCCGGTGTCACCGCCGTCTGCCAAGGTGTACGCAAGAAAGGTTGTCCGATAAGCGGTGGAGGCGGAGACGGATGCGGCGCACGGACCAGGGCGTGCGAGGGGAAGCGGACGCGGGCCCGCTCGCTGCCCCCTCCGCGACCGCCGTACGCGAGGCCGCGGGCGGCTACTGGCACCGGCGCGGTCTGCCCACCGATCCCGCGCAGGTCGCCGTCGCGCCCTGCACCCCCTTGCTGCTGCTCGCGGTGCTGGCCGCAGCGGGCAGCGGCGCCGCAGAGGCAGGCTCAGCGGGCGGGGACGGGGGCGGGGACGGCGGCGCGGGCACGCGGGTGCCAGGCAGCGTGCTGCTCCCGCACCCGTGCGCTTCCTGGTACGCGGAGCAGGCGCGGCTGCTGGGCCGCGCGGTGCACACGGTGCCGGTGCCGGTGGAGTGCGGCGGGATTCCGGACCCGTTCGCGCTGCTGGAGGCCGTACGCAGGTCCCGGGAGGCGGGCGAGGTCCCGCAGGCGCTGGTGCTCTCCGTGGCCGACGAGGTCACCGGGACGGCCCCGCCGCCGGAGCTGCTGCACGAGGTGTGCGAGGCCGCCGTAGCCGAAGGGCTGCTCATCGTCAGCGACGAGACCTGGCGCGACACCTCGCACGACCCGCACGACACCGTGATCGTCAGCCCGGCCGAGATGCTCACCGAGGCGGGCCGGGCCGACCATGTGGTGGTGCTCGCCGGTCTCGACGCGGCGTTCGAGGTGGCCTTCGAGGCCGGACGGGGTGCCGCGTTCCGGCGGCCCGGACCGCCCCCCGGGATCGCCCGGTTCCCCGCCACGGGCCGGGGACAGCTCCTCGGCGAGCAGGCGCATCAGGCACTGGCCGCGCTCCGCGCCGATCTGCCCGGCCCGGTTGCGACGGCTGCCGCCGAGCTGCTCGGCGAGTCCGCGGAGCTGCGCTCCCGCCGGTCCGCCGCGGCGCGGCTGCACAGCGGCCTGGCCAGCGCGCTGCACCGTGCGGTCACCGACGCGGGCGCCGTGTGCCGGCCCCCGCATCTGGACCGCCATCTGTACGCCGACCTCGACCCGTTCCGGCCCCGTCTCGCCGCGCGCGGCATCACCGACGCAGCCGGGCTGGAGGCCGAGCTGGTACGGCGGCTGGGGCCTTACGCGGTGGGCGGGCACCGCTTCGGTGACGATCCCCACGAGCTGCGGGTGCGGCTGACCACAGACCTGCTGACCGCCGCCCTCCCAGGGCCCGGTGGGGGCCGGGCCGCAGGTCACCCGGTGGATACGGAACGGTCTCAGCCGGCCGTCGAACCGGACCCGGGGGAATGGCCCGGCGTGGCCGAGGCGTTGGCACAGGTGCAGTCGGTGCTGGTCGACCTCACGGATGGGAGTCCTCAGTAGATGACCGAACGGACCGGACAGCCTTCCGAGCGCTCACCCCTGCCCGAAGGGCCCACCACCGCGGAAACCGCCGAGACGGCCGGGACTCCCACACCGCCCCGAGCCGTTCAGGGCAGGTCGGGCGGCGCCCCGGGCGCTTCCTCCGACGGAGCCGCATCCCCGCCCGCCCCCGGCCGGGAGGTGTCTCCGGGCGAGGAGCCGTCGGCGCCGGCCGGCACCGGGGGCGGTGGCCGTACCGGTCCCACCGATGTACTCATCCAGCCGCCTCCCCCGGCCGCCGGCCGAAAGGCGCCCCCGGCGCTCTCCCCGCCGCGTCCCGTCGGGGCCCGCCGGATCTGGCCCCGCTCGTTCACCGACCGGCTCACCTCGCCGCTGCCCGGGGTGCGCGCCATGGCCCGGCTCGCCCGTGAGGGCGCGATGCGGCCGATCGGCACCGCGCTCGCCGAGGAGATCCCCAAGCTCCCTTTCGCGCCGGGCCCGATCCCCGACCCCGGTGCCGACACCATCGCCGTCACCTGGGCCGGACACGCCAGCTGGGTGCTGCGGATCGGCGGTCTGACCGTGCTGACCGACCCCGTGTGGTCCCGCAAGATCCTCGGCACCCCCGCCCGCGTCACCCCTGTCGGCGTGGCCTGGCAGGACCTGCCGAAGGTCGACGCAGTCGTCATCTCGCACAACCACTACGACCATCTCGACGCGCCCACCCTGCGCAGACTGCCGCGCTCCACCCCGCTGTTCGTACCGGCGGGGCTCGGCGGCTGGTGCCGTAAGCGTGGCTTCACCACCGTCACCGAGCTGGACTGGTGGGAAGGTGCCGAGCTGCCCGCGTCCGAGGGCGGGCGGGTGCGCTTCGACTTCGTACCGGCCCACCACTGGTCCAAGCGCACCCTCACCGACACCTGCCGCTCCCTGTGGGGCGGCTGGGTGCTGACCGACCAGCACGGGCAGCGGCTGTACTTCGCGGGCGACACCGGATACGGGCACTGGTTCGGCGAGATCGGCCGCCGCTACCCCGGAATCGATCTGGCGCTGATGCCCATCGGCGCCTACGACCCACGCTGGATGCTGCGCCCCGTGCACACCGACCCCGAGGAGGCCGTGCTGGCCTGCCAGGACGTCGGCGCCCGCCGGATGGCACCCATGCACTGGTCCACCTTCCTGCTGTCGGGCGAGCCGCCGCTGGAGCCGCTCACGCGCGTACGGGCCGCATGGCGCAAGGCCGAGCGCCCCCGCGAGGACCTGTGGGACCTCCCGGTTGGCGCCTCCCGCGTGCTGGAACCGGCCTAGCCGCTTCCGGGGCACCCTCTTCCCCCGTTACCGCGGAACAGGTCAGGTCCGCGATCCCCGCACCCGGCGCCACAGCGAGGGCACGGCGCTCACGAGCAGCGTCAGCGCAACGGCTGCGGCGATGCCCTCCCAGGGGCGGGGGAAGAGGGAGCCGCCCGCGACGCCGAGGAGCTGGTAGACGGCGGCCCACGCCAGACAGGCGAGCACGTCGCCGCGGGCGAACTCCCGCATCCGCATACGGGCCAGCAGACAGGCGAGCATCACGGGGATACGCCCCGCGGGGATCAGCCGCGAGACGACCAGCACCGCGACCCCGTGTTCGCGCAGCCGGGCGTCGGCCTGGGCGAGCCGTTCGGGCGCGGCCCGCTCGCGCAGCGCCGACAGCCAGCGTGAGCCGTTCTTGGAGCCGACCCCGCGGTTGCCCAGCCAGTACAGCCCGATGTCGCCGAGGAAGGCGGCGAGCGAGGCGACGCCGAAGACGGTGAGCAGCGCGAACACCGGCAGGCTCTGGTGCAGCGCGACCACGGCGGCGCTGCTGACCAGGGCCCCGGTCGGCACCACAGGGACCAGCGAGCCGAGCACCACCAGCAGGAACAACGAGGGGTAGCCCAGCGCCTGGGGATCCCACCCCGCACCGCTCACCTGTCCGCCCCCAGCCGCACGCTCTCCCCGTGCTCCAGCAGATGCACCGTGACCTCCGGCGCCGGCCGCGCCGCCAGCCGCTTGAACTCGGTGCCGGGCGAGTGGAACTCGTGCGGCCTTACCGAATCCAGACCGACCGGCCAGTATGTGCCGAAGTGCACCGGCACCGCGCTGCGCGGCCGCAGCCGCGTCAGCACCTCGGCGGCCCGGCGCGCGTCCAGATGTCCCTCGCCCAGGAAGGGCCCCCAGCCGCCGACGGGGAGCAGCGCCGTGTCCACCGCGCCGACCGCCTCCGCCATCCCGTCGAACAGCCCCGTGTCACCGGCGAAGTAGGTGCGCTCCTCGCCCGTCACCACGAACCCGAGCGCGGGCGAGATGTGCGGTCCCACCGGCAGCCGCCGCCCGTCGTGCGCGGCGGGAACGGCCCGTACGGTCACCGGGCCCGCCGTGACCTTGTCGCCCGGGACCACTTCGGTCAGCTCCAGCTGCCGTGCCAGCCGCCGCAGGCCGGGCACCGCCCGCACCGCGCCGTGCGGCAGGACGACACGGGTGCCCGGTGCCAGCAGGGCCAGCGATCCGAGGTGCAGATGGTCGGCGTGCAGATGCGAGACGAGCACCAGATCGGCCCGGGTCGCATGGGGCGGCGGCAGGGCACCGCGGCGCCGCCGCAGATGGGCGAGGCGCCGCACCAGCAGCGGGTCCGTCAACACCGTGACCCCCGAGTCCCGCACGGTCGCGGTGGCATGCCCCCACCAGGTGACCTCGACCGGCACGTGCGGCTCCTTCCTCCCTGCGGCACCTACGAGCCTAGGACGTCGCGTCGCCCGGCACGGAGGGCTGCGCCCCGAAGGGGCGCGGGGAACTGCGCGATCAACCACGACGTGCCCGCAGCCTGCGGACGTCAGGCAGGGGCACCCCTCACCAGCACAGGGAAGGGACGAGGCTGTGCAAAAGTGGAGGTTGTCCCAATTCGGCGGAAGGGAGGTGACCTGACGGACGTGCGCGTCTCCCGCATACCATGGCGCCGACTGAGCGCAGCCTCGCTGCGCGTCGGTGCCGTCTGGCTGGTCAGCACGCTGACCATGCTCGTGCTCGCCGGTGTGCTGCCGGACTTCCGGCTCCAGTCCCCCGGCGGCGACAGCGCCACCGTGATCGGCGTCACCGCCGCCGCGGGGGCCGGGGTCTTCGGTCTGCTGAGCGCCCTGGTGTGGCCACTGCTGGTGCGCGCGTTTCTGCTGGTGCCGGCGTTGGTCCTCGGGCTGCTGGTCTTCTTCCTCAACGGATCCCTGCTGTGGCTCGCCCTGTCCCTGGTCCCGTACGGCGGGGGCAGCGCCCCTCCGTCGATGGCCGTCGTGGTGGCTGCCGTCATGTCGGCGGCGTCCTCGGCGACCAACGCATTCCTGGCCGTACGGGACGATCGCGCCTACCGCCATCGGCTCGCCCGGATCGCGGGCCGCAGAAGGCGCCGGGAGGGCCGGGTTGCGCCATCCGGCACCCCGGGAACGGTCTTCCTCCAGCTCGACGGGCTCGGGTACGCGGTGCTCAAGGAAGCACTGGAGACACCTCCGGGCGGCAAGCCGCTGATGCCAGCCGTCGCCGCGCTGTACGGGCGCACCCACCGGCTCACCCGCTGGCGCACCGACTGGTCCAGCCAGACCGGCGCCAGCCAGCTCGGCATCCTGCACGGCAGCAACGAGGACGTACCCGCCTTCCGCTGGTACGAGAAGGAGACCGGCGAGGTCGTCGTCAGCAACCGGCCCACCAGCGCTGCCGAGCTCCAGCGCCGCGCCGTCGAGCGCACCGGCGATCTGGGGCTGCTCGCGCAGGACGGCGCCAGTCGCGGCAACCTGTTCACCGGCGGCGCCCGGCAGGTCGCACTGGTGCTCTCGGTCTCGGCCCGTCGCGGCAAGGAGACCCGCTCCCGCGCCGGGTACTTCGCTTACTTCTCCGACCCCGCCAACGCCACCCGGACCGCGGTCTCGTTCGTCGCCGAAGCGGTCCGCGAAACGTTCCAGTCCACGCATGCGCTGCTGCGGCGCGAGCGTCCACGGGTGGGCAGGGGCGGGCTGTACCCGTTCATCCGGGCCTTCGCCACCGTCGTCGAGCGAGACGTGGTGGTGGCCGCCGTGCTCGGCGACATGCTCAGTGGCCGTACCGCCGTCTACGCCGATCTGGTCGGCTACGACGAGGTGGCACACCACTCGGGGCCGCGCGGCCGGGACACCCGGCAGGTGCTGCGCCGGCTGGACAGGTCGGTACAGCTCATCGCCAAGGTCGCCGAACGCGCCCCTCGCCCGTACCACCTCGTGCTCCTCTCCGACCACGGTCAGAGCCCGGGGGAGACGTTCGAGGAGGCGTACGGGTTGACGCTGGAGGACCTGGTACGGGCGGGCAGCGGGCTTCAGGTGCCCCGCCGTGCCGGGCGGACCGCCAGCGGCTCGGAGGCGCGTACGGCGGCGCGTGCCGCACTGCACCGCCCCGAGGAGTCCGGCCAGGAGGCGCCGCGCAAGCCCCGGCGTGACACCGGGCCCGTCGTACTGGCCTCCGGCAACCTCGGGCTGATCTCGTTCCCCGATCAACCCGGGCGGCTGACCCGCGAGCGCATCGACGCGCTGCGCCCCGCGCTGCTGCCCACGCTGGCCGAGCACCCGGGCATCGGCTTCGTGCTGGTGCAGAGCGCCGAGCACGGTCCTGTGGTGCTGGGCGCCGGTGGGTGCGAGCACCGGCTGGTGACGGGCGAGGTGGTGGGCGCCCGCGACCCGCTGGCCCCGTTCGGACCGGGCGCGGCCGAGGCGGTGCTGCGGACGGCGCGTTTCCCGCATGCCGCGGACATCATGGTCAACTCCGTGTTCGATCCAGAGACAGGCGCCGTGCATGCCTTCGAGGAGCAGATCGGCTCGCACGGCGGGCTGGGCGGCGAGCAGGGCCATGCGTTCCTGCTGTCCCCGCTGGAGCTGTCGCCGCCGGTGGAGCCTGGTGCGGAGCTGGTCGGCGCCGAGGCAGTGCATCGGGTGCTGCGGCGCTGGCTTGCCGAGTCCGCAGAGCCCCACCTCCTGGGAGGGGCCGACCATTTGGCCGCCCCCCGCGGCACGGAGCCGCTGCCGACGGCCCCCCGCGTCTGAGAGGGGTTGCCCCTTCAGCGGGGCTCTCGGAGAGGGGCGCCCACGTCGCGCAGGTGGACCAGCGCCTCGCGCCAGGACGCGACGAGCCCCGTCTCGTGGTACGGGACCCCGATCTCCGCGCAGTAGTCCCGCACCAGCGGCTGTGCCTTGCGCAGATGGGGGCTCGGCATGCTGGGGAAGAGATGGTGCTCGATCTGGTAGTTGAGCCCGCCCAGTGCCAGGTCGGTGAGGACTCCGCCGCGCACGTTGCGCGAGGTGAGCACCTGACGGCGCAGGAAGTCGGGCCGCTCGTCGCCCTTGAGGGTGGGCATGCCCTTGTGGTTGGGCGCGAAGATGCTGCCCAGGTAGACGCCGAAGACCGCGTGGTGGACGAAGAGCACCGCGAAGGCCGTACCGACCGGCAGTGCCCAGAACAGCGCCCCCAGATACGCGGCAGTGTGCACCAGCAGCAGCCCGGCCTCCAGCCACCTGCGCTTCATATGCGGCTGGCGCAGCGCGCGGAAGCTGGAGACGTGCAGATTGAAGCCCTCCAGCGTCAGCAGCGGGAAGAACAGCGCGGCCTGGTGCCGTCCGATGAACCGCGGCAGCCCACGCGCCTCGGCCGCCTGTTCCCGTGACCAGACGAGGATGTCGGGCGCGACGTCCGGGTCGAGGTCCTCGTGGTTGGGGTTGGCGTGGTGCCGGGTGTGCTTGTTCATCCACCAGCCGTACGACATCCCTATGCACAGGTTGCCGACGGCCCGGCCGAACAGTTCGCTTGCCCCGCGGCCGCGGAAGACCTGGCGGTGCGCCAGATCATGGGCGACCAGCGCCAGCTGGCCGTAGACCACGCCCAGGTACGCGGCGACGGCGAGCTGCCACCATGAGGCACCCACGGTGAAGAGGGCCACCCAGCCGGCGGCGAACGCCAGCCCGACCAGGGTGAGGCGTACGGCGTAGTAGAGCGGCCTGCGGGTCATCAGCCCGGCCGCCGAGATCCGTGCGGAGAGCCGGGAGAAGTCGCTGCCCGGCCGTCCGGCGCCGGTGCCGTCGGAAGCGGCAAGCGGCTGCGGTGCGTCGATCGCTGTCGTCATACCCGCGAGCCTTCCGGCTGCGGGCCGCTGCCGACAGCCGCGCAGCCCGTCTGTCGGGGCGGGGGTCTGGCCTCCTGGACGGGTGTAGCTAGCTACACCCGCCCTCCGGGTCCTCCCTGACGGCCGCCTGGGGGAAAGCCCCGTAGGGGACGGTCAGTAGTCCTGGTCGGAGGCCCCGGCGCCGAGGGCGGCACCGTGCACCTTCTGAAGGTGGAGCTGCCGGGTGAGCCGGAGGACCGGACGGGCCATCAGCTCCACGCTGCCGAACACGAAGCACCACGTTCCTGCACCGGTCCAGTCCGGCGAGAAGAACATGATGCTGCCGATGAGGAACCAGACGGCGATCAGTACGTCGTTGGCGATGCTGGCCGCCTCGTAGCGCTGCCGGACGACCAGCTCCTCCTTGCCGATGTGCAGGGTGAGGCTGCCGCTCTTGTGGTGATGTGGGGGATTTTGCGACACGATCGAGGACGCTAGCGGATCAGGCGCTGTGGTGCAGCGCCTTGGCGGTCGCCGGGTCGGCCGGGAGGAAAGTCTCCACCGCCAGCTCGGAGACGGTCACATCCAGCGGGGTGTTGAACGTGGCGATGGTCGACAAGAACGAGAGGGTCTGCCCGCCGTGCTCGATGACCAGGGGAAGGGCGAAGCGCTGTTCCTCCGCGAGGGCCGGCGCCGGGTCGGCGCTCCCGGGCACCGGATACGCGGCGACCTCGTCGTGCAGGGCGCGCAGCGCGGGGGAGCGGTGCAGGGCCAGCTGCCGGCTCATCTGGTCCAGCAGATGGCCCCGCCACTCGGCGAGGTTGCGGATGCGGGGCGCCATGCCCTCGGGGTGCAGATTGACCCGCATGGCGTTCACCGGAGGCTCCAGCAGATGCGGCGCCACTCCCTCCAGCAGCGCCGCGATGCCCTGGTTGGCGGCCACCACCGTGTAGCAGCCGTCGAGCACCAGCGCGGGATACGGCTCGTACGCGGCGACCATCCGTTCCAGCGCGCCGCGCACCTGGTCGAGGGCCGGGTCGTCCAGCGGGGTCGCGGAGAAGGCGGGTGCGAAGCCCGCGGACAGCAGCAGTGTGTTGCGCTCCCGCACCGGAACGTCCAGCGTGCCGGCCAGCTTGAGCACCATCTCGCGGCTGGGCGCGGTGCGTCCGGTCTCGATGAAGCTGATGTGCCGCGCGGAGGAGTCGGCGCGCAGCGCCAGTTCGAGCTGGCTCAGCCCCGCGCGCTCGCGCCACTCGCGTAGCAGCACCCCTACGGTGGGCGCGTCGGCGGGTCCTTCGGTCACAGCGGTCATGGACCAGACGGTAACCGAACCCGCGTGGCACGCTGGGGCCCTGGACCGGACGACAAGCAGGCCGCGCAGCTGACCCGAGGAAGGGAAACCCCATGGCGCCCCAGCCGCTGACCCCCGAGGAGACCGAGCAGGCGCTGGCCGGTCTTCCGCACTGGACGACCGACGGCGACAGCGTCTCCCGCTCCTACTCCCTCGCCGGTCACCTCCCGGCCGCCGCGATGGCCATGCACATCGCAGCGATCCAGGAGGAGCTCAACCACCACTCCGACCTGACCCTGGGCTACAACTCGCTCTCGGTGACGGTCAACACGCACAGCGTCGGCGGCCGGATCACCGAGCTGGACATCGCGCTGGCCCGGCGGATCGAGGAGATCGCGCCGGGCCACGGAGCGAGTTAGGGCTAGCCCGGCGCCCCGAAGGGGCGCGGGGCTGTGTTCATGTGCGGCTCCGCCGCGATGGGGGTGCCCCCTGTTCGAGCGAAGCCGAGAACTTGGGGGAGCGACAAGCCATGGGGGTACCCCCTGCTCGAAGAGCTTGGGGGAGGACCCGCAGCCCGCAAGCAACGGACAGGGGCACCCCCTCACCGGAAGCTGGTGTCAGTCGCCCAGCCAGTTCATGGTGTCCGGGTCGGGGCCGATCCGCGTGTCGGTGTTCAGCTCCGCGATCCGGGCCATGTCCTCGCCGCTCAGCTCGAAGTCGAAGAGGTCGATGTTCTCGCGCACGCGGGACGGGGTGACCGACTTCGGGATCACCACATTGCCCAGCTGAAGGTGCCAGCGCAGCACCACCTGGGCGACGGTCTTGCCGTGCCGGCCGGCGATCTCGCTCAGCGTGGGGTCGTCGAGCAGGTCGCCGCCCTGGCCGAGCGGCGACCACGCCTCGGTGGCGATGCCGTGGTCCGCGTGGAAGGCACGCGGCACGGACTGCTGGAGCCGGGGGTGCAGCTCGATCTGGTTGACGGCCGGGACGGTGCCGCCCAGCTCGATGAGGCGGTTGATGTGCGTCGGCTGGAAGTTGGAGACGCCGATGGCGCGGGCCCGCCCGTCGGCGTAGAGCTTCTCGAAGGCGCGCCAGGTGTCCTCGTACTTGTCGACGTCCGGCATCGGCCAGTGGATCAGGTACAGATCCACGAAGTCCAGGCCGAGCCGGCCGAGGGAGGTGTCGAAGGCGCGCAGGGTCGTGTCGTAGCCCTGCTCGGAGTTCCACAGCTTGGTGGTGATGAACAGCTCGTCGCGGGGCAGGCCGGACGCGGCGATGGCGCGGCCCACGCCCTCCTCGTTCTCGTACACCGCCGCCGTGTCGATGCTGCGGTAGCCGGACTCCAGCGCCGTGGTCACCGCCGTGGCCGCCTCGTCGGCCGGCACCTGCCAGACGCCGAAGCCGAGCTGCGGCATCGTGACGCCGTTGTTGAGCGTGGTGGTGGGAACGTTGCTCACGCGATGGGTCCTTACGTTCGTTGTTCTGCGTTGTCGGCGATTGTTCCTCGGCGTTCGTTCGCCCTCCGGACAACGCTCGGTGCCGGACATCTGTTCCGTGTCGAACACGGGTTTGTTCAGTTCCGGTACAGAGCCTCGATCTCGGATGCGTACGCCGCCTCGATCGCCGCCCGGCGCAGCTTCAGCGAGGGTGTCAGCAGTCCGTCCTCCTCGGTGAAGGGCGCCGCGAGGATACGGAAGGTGCGGATGGACTCCGCCTGGGAGACCTGGGTGTTCGCCGCGACGACCGCCCTGCGCATCTCCGTCTCCAGATCCTCGTCCCGCAGCAGTTCGGCCGGGTCCAGGTCGGGTTTGTCCCGCATGGCGAGCCAGTGCTGCACCGCCTCCTGGTCGAGGGTGAGCAGCGCGGAGATGTACGGCCGGTCGTTGCCCAGCACGATGCACTGGTCGACGAGCGGGTGATCACGGACGCGTTCCTCCAGCAGACCGGGGGAGACGCTCTTGCCGCTGGAGGTGACCAGGATCTCCTTCTTGCGGCCGGTGATCGTCAGATAGCCGTCGTCGTCCAGGACACCCAGATCGCCGCTGGCGAACCAGCCGTCGCGCAGCGTGCTCCCGGTGGCACGTGCGTTGTTCAGATAGCCGCTGAAGACCTGCCCGCCGTACAACAGGACCTCACCGTCCTCGGCGATCCGCACGGTGGTGCCCGGCACCGGCTGGCCGACGGTGCCGAAGCGGGGGCGCTCGGGCGGGTTGGCGACGGCGGCGGCCGTGGTCTCGGTCAGCCCGTACCCCTCGAAGATCCGCATCCCGGCGCCGTCGAAGAACAGCCCCAGTCGGCGCTCCATCGCCGAGCCGCCGGACATGGCGTACCGGCACCGGCCGCCCATGGCGTCGCGCAGCTTGGTGTAGACGAGCTTGTCGTAGAGCTGGTGCTGCATACGCAGCGAGGCGCCGGGGCCGGGACCGGTGCCGAACGCCTTGTGCTCGACCGCCTCGGCATATCGCACCGCCACGTCCACGGCCTTCTCGAATGCGCCGAGCCTGCCCTCGGACTCGGCCTTGCGGCGTGCGCTCTGGAAGATCTTTTCGAACAGGTGCGGCACCGCCTGGACGAAGGTGGGCCGGAACGCCGCCAGATCGGGCAGCAGCGCGCGGGCCGTCATCTGCGGCTGGTGTCCCAGCTTGAGCCCGGCCCGCACCGCCGCGACCTCCACCATGCGGCCGAAGACATGGGCCAGCGGCAGAAACAGCAGCAGCGAGCCCTGTTCGCCGGGCTTGGCGCTGAAGACCCCGTCGTAGCGGGCGATGATGTTGTCCGTCTCGGCCATGAAGTTGGCGTGGGTGATCACGCATCCCTTGGGGCGGCCGGTGGTGCCCGAGGTGTAGATGACGGTGGCGACCGTGTCCGGGGTGAGCGCGAGGCGGTGCCGGTGGACGACCTCGTCCTCGAGGTGCGCCCCCGCGGCCATCAGCTCCTGCACGGCCCCGGCGTCGAGCTGCCACAGCTTTCTCAGCCGCGGCAGCTGGTCGATCACCGAGCCGACGGTCATCGCATGGTCCTCGTGCTCGACCACGGCGGCCGTCACCTCGGCGTCGTACAGCATCCAGGCCACCTGCTCGGCCGAGGAGGTCGGATAGACGGGTACGGACTGGGCGCCGACCGCCCACAGCGCGAAGTCCAGCAGGGTCCACTCGTAGCGGGTACGCGACATCAGCGCCACGCGGTCCCCGAACCGGACGCCCTGGGCCAGCAATCCCTTCGCGACCGCTACGACCTCGTCCCGGAACCGGGCCGCCGGTACGTCCTGCCAGTTGCCTTCCGGGTCCTTACGTGCCAGCAGCGGCAGCTGTGGGGTCCGGTCGGCGTGCCCGAAGACGGCATCGGCCACCCCGCCAACCTGGGGCGTCGTCACCAGGGCCGGAACGGTGAACTCGCGCAAAGACTCTGCTCCTCGACTGCACAGTGACATGTGCCACCGCGCGAGTGACCGTATCCGATCGGGCAGGTTGATCGGGAGGGGTGTCGCTGCAGGTCAGTCGGTCAATTGGGACAGTTCGCCGCCGTGCTCACAGATGGCTGCGAGGTTGTTTCCGCGTCCGCCGCGTTTCTCCACGGAACCTTCGCGAGGCGAAGCGGACTCTTCGTGAGACAAGCGTGTTACTGGGGGTAGGTGTGACAGAAGGGGCACCCCCCTTCGCAGTAAACCTAGATCGCCGGAAGATCCCCGTGCGGGGTCGGGTCGTACGTGCACGGTGAGGACGTTCGGCCCTCCAGCGGTCCGGACCCGTCGGCACTGACCTCCGTCCAGGTCAGGTCCACCTCGTCACCGTTGCGTTCCGCGTTCAGATACCTGTGTGTGTTGTCGTGCGAGGAGTCGGTGATATGCCAGCCGTGGCGGCGCAGATACGCGGCGGTGCGGCGCAGCGCGGGCTCCGCCTCCGCCTCGGAAACGTTCGCCACCTTCCAGGCGTGTGCCAGGAAGAACGCACCCGGGACCGGCTTCTCCAGCCAGTTCTCCATCCCGTCCGCGTGGCAGTAGCCCGGGCCTACATCGACGCCGGGCCCGGAGCGGCGCCACTGCCTGCCCCACCCGGCAGCGTCAGGGCCGCCGAGGTCGAGCATCCGGGCCACTTCGGCAGAGGTGCCTGTGATCCTGCGGGCCACGGTCTCCGGTTCGGCTTCCGGGTAGTCCTCCGGGATCGCCCGCGCGATCAGATACGCAGCGATGCCCCCGGCGACCAGGAGGAACGGCGCGGCGAGCAACGCGAGGCAGCCGAATCTGGCCGCCCGTGCGGCCTTCGGGCCCCGCCGCTTCGCTGCACCCTCGGTCTCCCCCTGCGCATCCACGCAGGGCAGACTACGGTCGGACCGCGCGGCGTGCACACCGTACGAAGACTCAGCCGGTGCTCACCGGAAGGGCCAGCCGGTGCGCACCCGCGTAGATGTTCATCGAAGCGCCGCGCAGGAAGCCGACCAGGGTCAGGCCCGCCTCCTCGGCCAGATCGACGGCGAGCGACGACGGCGCGGAGACGGCGGCCAGCACCGGGATGCCCGCCATCACCGCCTTCTGCGCCAGTTCGAACGAGGCGCGGCCCGAGACCATCAGCAGTGCGTCGCGCAGTGGCAGCGTGCCGTTCTGCGCCGCGCGGCCCACCAGCTTGTCCACGGCGTTGTGGCGGCCCACGTCCTCGCGTACATCGAGGAGCTCGCCCGTGGGTGAGAACAGCGCTGCCGCGTGCAGCCCGCCCGTACGGTCGAACACCCGCTGGGCGGCGCGCAGCCGGTCGGGCAGCCGGGTCAGCAGCTCGGTGCTGATGCCCAGCGGCCGGTCGCCGTCGAGCTCCCAGCGTGCCGTGGTGCGGACCGCCTCCAGGCTGGCCTTGCCGCACAGTCCGCACGAGGACGTGGTGTAGACGTTGCGCTCCAGCGTGGCGAGGTCCGGCGCCGGTACGTGCGGGGCCAGGCGGACGTCGACGGTGTTGTAGGTGCTGGCGCCGTCCTCGTCGCGGGCGCTGTCGCAGTAGACGATGGCGGCGATGTCGTCGGCCGCCGAGGCGATCACGCCCTCGCTGACGAGGAAGCCTGCCGCGAGCGCGAAGTCGTCGCCCGGGGTGCGCATGGTGACCGCGAGCGGTTTCCCGTCGAGCCGGATCTCCAGGGGTTCCTCCGCGACGAGGGTGTCCGGACGTGTGCTGACGGCGCCGTCCCGGATGCGGACGACGGGGCGTCGCGCGGTGACCCTGCCCATGTGCCCTCACCTCCTGGTGGGTTCGACCCTAAGGGAACCGGTCTCCTCCCGGTGAACCCGAGCTTTGTCCATTCTCGGGAAGAAGTCGAACCAGTTCGTGCAGAACTTCTTCCCAACCCCGGCCGCCACTGCTACGTTCCCCGTGCATTCCCGGACGTGACGCCGACACATACGGCTGGAGGGGTAGCGGTGAGGCGCATGACTGCACGGCCCGCGAACGCGCACCAGGCGCGGCTGCTCCGCCTGCTGCGTGACGGCGGCCCCCGGTCGCGCGCCGAACTCGGGGACCGCGTCGACCTGTCCCGCTCCAAGCTGGCCGTCGAGGTCGACCGGCTGCTGGAGACGGGGCTGATCGTCGCGGACGGCCTCGCCGCCTCGCGCGGCGGGCGCCGCTCGCACAACATCCGGCTCGCACCCGGGCTGCGCTTCCTGGGTGTGGACATCGGCGCCACCTCCATCGACGTCGCCGTCACCAACCCGGAACTGGAGATCCTGGGCCACCTCAACCAGCCGATGGACGTCCGCGAGGGCCCGGTCGCGGTCTTCGACCAGGTGCTGGCGATGGTGGCCAAGCTGCGGGACACCGGGGTCGCCGAGGGCTTCGACGGCGCCGGGATCGGGGTGCCCGGGCCCGTCCGCTTCCCGGAGGGCGTGCCGGTGGCGCCGCCGATCATGCCCGGCTGGGACGGCTTCCCGGTCCGGGAGGCGCTCAGCCAGGAGCTGGGGTGCCCGGTGATGGTCGACAACGACGTGAACCTGATGGCCATGGGCGAGATGCAGGCCGGAGTCGCCCGATCGGTGCGGGACTTCTTCTGCATCAAGATCGGCACCGGCATCGGCTGCGGCATCGTCGTCGGCGGCGAGGTGCACCGCGGGACCACCGGCAGCGCGGGCGACATCGGGCACATCCAGGTCGAACCCGACGGCCGCCAGTGCGCCTGCGGCAACCGGGGCTGTCTGGAGGCGTACTTCGGCGGCGCTGCGCTGGCGCGGGACGCCGAGGAAGCGGGCCGCGAGGGGCGCTCGCCCGAACTGGCCCGGCTGCTGGAGGAGAACGGCCGGCTCGGCGCCGCCGACATCGCCACCGCCGCCTCAGCCGGGGACGGCACCTCGCTCGACCTCATCCGCGACGGCGGCGCCCGGGTGGGCCAGGTCATCGCGGGCCTCGTCAGCTTCTTCAACCCCGGCCTGGTGGTCATCGGCGGCGGTGTCACCGGGCTCGGCCACACCCTGCTGGCCAGCATCCGCACCCAGGTCTACCGCCAGTCGCTGCCGCTGGCGACCGGCAACCTCCCCATCGTGCTGGGTGAGTTGGGCCAGGTCGCGGGGGTGACCGGCGCCGCCCGGCTCACCAGCGACCACCTGTTCTCACCCGCGTAACGCACGCACCCTCAGCCGACACCACACCGCCCCACCCTCTGCACCACACCGCTCCACCTCCAGCACCGCACCGCCCCTTCAGTACGACGCACAGCGCAGCGCCCTGCACGGCTACCGCACAGCGAACCCCGTACGGCCCCTGGGACGGAGGTCCTGCATGCCCCTGTTGACGATGTCCGGAATAACCAAGTCGTTCCCCGGTGTCCGTGCGCTCGACGGTGTCGACCTCGACGTCGAGGAAGGCGAGGTGCACTGTCTGCTCGGCCAGAACGGAGCGGGCAAGTCCACGCTCATCAAGGTGCTCGCGGGCGCCCACCAGCCCGACGACGGCGCCATCACCTGGCAGGGCAGGCCCGTGCGGCTGCCCAGCCCCGTCTCCGCGATGCGGCTGGGCATCGCCACCATCTATCAGGAACTCGACCTGGTGGAGCACGTGTCCGTGGCCGAGAACGTCTTCCTCGGCCACGAGATCGCCACCCGCGGCATCGTCCGCCCGCGCGAGGCCCGGGCGCGGACAGCGGAACTGCTGGCCCGGCTCGGACACCCCGAGATCGACCCTGCGGCGCTCGTCGGCTCCCTCTCCGCCGCCGGGGCGCAGATCGTGTCCATGGCGCGCGCCCTCTCGCACGACGTACGGCTGATCATCATGGACGAGCCGTCAGCGGCGCTCGATCCCGACGAGGTCGACAATCTCTTCCGGATCGTCGAGAACCTGACCGCGGACGGCGTCGCCGTCGTCTACATCTCGCACCGGCTGGAGGAGATCCGCCGCATCGGCGACCGCGTCTCGGTCCTCAAGGACGGCCGTGTCGCAGCGCGCGATCTGCCGGCGCGCACCACACCCACCGCCGAGCTCGTCGCCCGGATGACCGGCCGGGACGTGCAGTACGCCTTTCCCGAGAAGACGGTTGCCGACGCGCCCCGTGCCGAGCCGGTGCTGGTCGCGGAAGGACTGGCCCGCGAGGGCGAGTTCGAGCCGCTCGACCTGGAACTGCGGCCCGGCGAGATCGTCGGGCTGGCCGGGCTGGTGGGCTCCGGCCGCTCGGAACTGCTGGAGACGCTGTACGGAGCGCGCCGCCCCACCGCGGGCCGCGTGCTGGTGGACGGCAAGCCGTTGCGGCCCGGCAGCATCGTGGCCGCCGTACGTGCCGGTGTCGGCCTGGCGCCCGAGGAGCGCAAGTCGCAGGCGCTGCTGATGCTGGAGTCGGTCACCCGCAACGTCTCCGTCTCCTCGCTGCCCCGCTTCTCGCGCGGCGGCTGGCTCGACCGGGCGCAGGAGCGGGCCGAGGCCCGCAGGCACACCCGTGAGCTGGCGCTCAGCCCCGACGACCCCGACCGGCCGGTGCGTACCTTCTCCGGCGGCAACCAGCAGAAGGCCGTCCTCGCCCGCTGGTTGCTGCGCGGCTGCCGGGTGCTGCTGCTGGACGAGCCCACGCGGGGCGTCGATGTCGGTGCGCGTGCCGAGTTGTACGCCGTCATCCGGCGGCTCGCCGATTCCGGGGTGTGCGTGCTGCTCGTCTCCAGCGAGCTGCCCGAAGTCCTCGGGCTCGCCGACCGGGTGCTGGTCCTCCGGGAGGGCCGCGTCGTCCATACGGCTCCCTCCCATGAGCTGGACGAGCACCGGGTGCTCGACCTCGTCATGGAGGGGAGCCCGGCATGAGGGCCCGCCCCCGGGTGCCCGTAACCGGGCCCGCAGACAGCGGCGGCGAGTCCGCACCCAATCACCGGCCTCCTCCCCTCGAAGGTGACCAGAGATGAACTCACCCGCAAGCGTGGCCAGCAAACCGGTGCCGCCCCCGGCGAAAGAGGGCTCGGCGAATCGCCGGATACCCCTCGACGTGCGGCACCTCTCCCTCATCGGCGTACTGCTCGCGCTGGCGATCGTCGGGGCGATCACCAAGCCCGACGAATTCCTGGCGGCGGAGAACCTCCGCCTCATCCTTACGCAGGCATCGGTCATCGGGGTCGTCACCGTCGGCGTCACCTTCGTGATCATCGGCGGTGGAATCGACCTGTCCGTCGGTGCGATCGTCGCGCTCGCCTCCGTATGGGCGACGACGCTGGCCACCCAGGACTTCGGCCTCGGCGGCATGCTGCTGTGCAGCGTCCTCGTCGGCGTCGGCTGCGGGCTGGTCAACGGTCTGCTGATCGCCTACGGGCCGATGGTGCCGTTCATCGCCACCCTCGCCATGCTCGCCTCGGCGCGCGGTCTGGCGCTGCAGATCAGCGACGGCAAGACGCAGGTCGTCGAGGTCGATGCCGTACTGGATCTGGGCGTCAAGGACGCCTACGTGCTGGGCATCCCGCCGATCGTGCTCGTCTTCGCCGTCGTCTGCGTCATCGGCTGGCTGCTGCTCAACCGCACCACCTTCGGCCGCCGTACGGTGGCCGTCGGCGGCAACCCGGAAGCCTCCCGGCTGGCAGGCATCGCCGTCAAACGGCAGCGGCTGCTGCTCTATCTGCTCTCCGGACTGTGCTGCGGTATCGCCGCGTTCATGCTGATCGTCCTCACCGGCTCCGGTCAGAACACCAACGGCAACCTCTACGAACTCGACGCCATCGCCGCAGCGATCATCGGCGGCACGCTGCTCAGCGGTGGACGCGGCACCATCCTCGGCTCGGTGCTCGGCGTCCTGGTCTTCACCACCATCACCAATCTGTTCGCCCTCAACAACCTCCAGACGGACATCCAGCAGATCGCCAAGGGCGCGATCATCGTCGCGGCCGTCCTGGTCCAGAAGGGTCGTTCCACATCATGACTGACACTCCACGCGTACCCCGCGCGGCAACCAGCCGCAGAAGCATGCTCTTCGGCACCGCGGCAGCGGGCGCTGCCCTGCTGGCCACGGGCTGCACCAGCAACGAGAACAACGACGACAACAAGGAGTCGGCAGGCGCCGAAGTCGCCGACTCCAAGCCCGGCAAGAAGGTCACCATCGGCTTCGCCGGCCCGCAGGCCGACCACGGCTGGCTCAACGCCATCACCACCCAGGCCAAGAACCGCGCCAAGAAGTACCAGGACGTCACCCTGGAGGCCACCGAGGGCTCCAACGACAACGCCACCCAGGTCGGCCAGATCGAGACGCTCATCAACAAGAAGGTCGACGTGCTGGTCGTGCTGCCGGCCGACGGCAAGGCGCTCACCCAGGTCGGCCTCAAGGCGATGCGGGCCGGCATACCCGTCGTCAACCTCGACCGGATCTTCTCCTCGCAGCAGGCGTACCGCTGCTGGATCGGCGGCGACAACTACGGCATGGGCCTCAACGCCGGGCACTACATCGGCGAACAGCTCAAGGACAAGAAGAAGGCCAAGGTCGTCGAGCTGGCCGGGATCGACAACCTGGAGCTCACCCGGGAGCGCACCAAGGGCTTCGACGACGCGCTCAAGAACTACCCCAACATCAAGAAGGTCGCCCGGCAGTCCGCCGAGTTCACCGTCGAGTCGGGGCAGAAGAAGATGTCCGAACTCCTCCAGGCGCAGAAGAGCTTCGACGCGCTGTGGAACCACGACGACGACCAGGGCGTCGGCGCCGAACGCGCCATCAAACAGGCCGGCAGGGACGACTTCCTGATGGTCGGCGGTGCCGGATCCAAGCGCGTCATGCAGGCCATCAAGGACGACGACAGCGTCATCAAGGCCACCGTCCTCTACCCGCCCACCATGGCAGCGTCCGCCATCGACCTGGCCCGCGCCCTCGGCCAGGGCAAGGGCATCGCCGGCATGGCCGAGTACGAGATCCCGGCCCAAGTCACCCTCTACTCCGCCGTCGTGACCAAGAAGAACGTCGACGAATATCTCCCGATCGGCTTCACCTGACGGGCCGCCTGCCCCGTTGCCGCAGATCTGGGGGTACCTCCCGGCCGAAGGCTGGGGGAGGAATCCGGGAGAGGGAGGACTCAATGCCGTACGACAGCACCGCGCCCACCGCCGCGCCGCCCCTGGGCGTGGGCATGGTCGGCTACGCCTTCATGGGCCAGGCGCACTCGCAGGGCTGGCGCACCGTGGGGCGGGTCTTCGACCTGCCGCTGAGCCCGGCGCTGGCCGCCGTGTGCGGGCGCGACCCCGCGGCCGTACGCGCCGCGGCCGGTCGGCTGGGCTGGGCCGCCGCCGAGACCGACTGGCGGGCGCTGATCGCCCGGCCGGACGTCCAGCTCGTCGACATCTGCACCCCCGGCGACAGCCACGCCGAGATCGCCGTCGCCGCGCTGGAGGCCGGTAAGCATGTGCTGTGCGAGAAGCCGCTCGCCAACACCGTCGAGGAGGCGGAGACCATGGCCGCCGCGGCTCGTGCGGCGCGGGCCCGCGGTCAGGTCGCCATGGTCGGCTTCAACTACCGCCGTACGCCCGCGCTGACGCTCGCCCGCCGCATGGTGGCGGACGGCAGACTGGGGGAGCTGCGGCACATACGGGTCAGCTACCTCCAGGACTGGCTGGTCGACCCGGCCTTCCCGCTCGCCTGGCGGCTCCGCAAGGAGACCGCGGGGTCCGGCGCACTCGGCGACCTCGGTGCGCACGCCGTCGACCTCGCCCAGCATCTGGCGGGGTCTCATCTGGCGGGCGTCTCCGCGCAGACCGAGACGTTCGTACGGGAGCGCCCGCTGCACCAGGGCGCGCCGGACGGGGAGCTGGGCCAGGTCACGGTGGACGACGCGGCGGTCTTCACCGGGCGGCTCGGCTCGGGCGCTCTCGCCTCCTTCGAGGTCACCCGTGTCGCGGCAGGCCGTAAGAACGCGCTGCGGGTGGAGCTGAACGGCACCCTCGGCTCGCTCGCCTTCGACCTGGAGCGCCTCAACGAGTTGCAGTTCCACGATCACACGCAGTCCGCGGAGGAGGCGGGGTTCCGCCGCATCCTGGTCACCGAGCACGACCATCCCTACCTGGAGGCGTGGTGGCCGCCGGGCCACGGGCTCGGCTACGAGCACACCTTCACGCACCAGGCCCGCGACCTGGTGCAGGCCATTGCGGACGGTACCCAGCCGGCGCCTTCCTTTGATGACGGGTTGCAGGTGCAGTGCGTGCTGGCCGCCGTGGAGGAGAGCGCGGAGAGGGACTGCGTTTATACGCCGGTCCAGCACGAGGCAACCCCGACCGCGGCAACAGCGGCAACCGCCTAGGAGGTCACCGTGGCACGTAAGTTCACCCTTTTCACCGGTCAATGGGCCGACCTCCCGCTGGAGGAGGTCTGCAGGCTGGCCCGCGAGTTCGGCTACGACGGTCTGGAACTGGCCTGCTGGGGCGACCACTTCGAGGTCGACAAGGCGCTGCACGAACCCGGCTACGTGGACGGCAGGCGGCAGCTGCTGGACAAGTACGGGCTGGAGTGCTGGGCCATCTCCAACCACCTGACCGGCCAGGCGGTCTGTGACAGCCCGATCGACGAGCGTCACCAGGCCATCGTCGCCCCGCGGATCTGGGGCGACGGCGAGCCCGAGGGCGTACGGCAACGGGCAGCCGAGGAGATGAAGGACACCGCGCGGGCCGCCGCCGCGCTCGGCGTACGCACCGTCATCGGCTTCACCGGTTCCTCCATCTGGCACCTGGTGGCCATGTTCCCGCCGACACCGCCCGAAATGGTCGAGCGCGGCTACACGGACTTCGCCGAGCGGTGGAACCCCATCCTCGATGTCTTCGACGCGGAGGGCGTGCGGTTCGCCCACGAGGTGCACCCCAGCGAGATCGCGTACGACTACTGGACCACCCAGCGCGCCCTGGAGGCCGTCGAGCACCGTCCCGCCTTCGGGCTCAACTTCGACCCCTCGCACTTCGTGTGGCAGGACCTCGATCCGGTCGGCTTCCTCTACGACTACCGGGACCGCATCTACCACGTCGACTGCAAGGAGGCCCGCCGCCGGCTGGACGGCCGCAACGGCCGGCTGGGCTCCCACCTCCCGTGGGGCGACCCGCGCCGCGGCTGGGACTTCGTCTCCGCCGGGCACGGCGATGTCGCCTGGGAAGACGTCTTCCGCATGCTGCGGGCCATCGGCTACGAGGGTCCCGTCTCCGTCGAGTGGGAGGACGCCGGTATGGACCGGCTGGCCGGTGCCCCCGAGGCGCTGGCCCGGCTGCGGGCCTACGACTACGACCCGCCGAGCGCCTCCTTCGACGCGGCCTTCGGCAACTGAGGTCTCTGCCCGGCTCTTTGGCGGCCTCACTTTGTCCTGAGTGTGGACAAAATCAAGCGGAGGATTGTCAAAGGGGTTCCCGCCTCAAACAAACGTCGCTACCGTCCTTGAGGCGTACGGACAACGGCGCGGCCCCCAGCGCAGGCGCAGCGCGCGCACAGCATCAGTCCGGCATCGGCACGGCACCGCAAAACGGCATCCATCCCCGTTACCTCTCAGGAGGAACCGCTGTGCACAAAAGACACCGCAGACTCCGAACCCGCGTAACAGCCCTGGCGAGCGCCCTCCTCATCAGCGGCGCCACCGTGGTGGCAGCCCAGGCGGCGCCCGGTCCCGCAGCCGCCGACAGGCCCGAAAAGCCGCAGGCCGAGACCGAGTTCCAGCAGGTGACCCTGGCCAAAGGCGTGGCGGAAACTGGCGAGCCGATGACGATGGCCGTCCTCCCCGACCGCTCGGTGCTGCACACCGCGCGCGAGGGCACCCTCCGGTTGACCGACGCGAAGGGCAACACGAAGGTCGCCGGCGAACTCGACGTCTACAGCCACGACGAGGAGGGGCTCCAAGGCGTCGGTGTCGACCCGCACTTCACCAAGAACCGCTTCGTCTACCTCTACTACGCGCCACCGCTGAACACCCCCGAGGGCGACGCCCCGGACACCGGTACGGCGGCGGACTTCAAGAAGTTCGACGGCGTCAACCGGCTCTCCCGGTTCGTGCTCAAGAAGGACGGCACGCTGGACAAGGGCAGCGAGAAGAAGGTCCTCGACGTCCCCGCCAACCGCGGCACCTGCTGCCATGTGGGCGGTGACATCGCGTTCGACTCCAAGGGCAATCTGCTGCTGTCCACCGGTGACGACTCCAACCCGTTCCAGTCGGACGGCTTCACCCCCATCGACGAGCGCGCGGAACGCAACCCGGCCTTCGACGCGCAGCGTTCGGCGGGCAACACCAACGACCTGCGCGGCAAGCTCCTCCGGATCAAGGTCGGGAACGACGGGTCGTACAAGATTCCCAAGGGCAACCTCTTCGCGCCGGGCACCGGGAAGACCCGGCCCGAGATCTATGCGATGGGCTTCCGCAACCCCTTCCGGATGACCGTCGACAAGAAGACCGACACCGTCTACCTCGGCGACTACGGCCCCGACGCGGGCGCCGCCGACCCGAAGCGCGGCCCGTCCGGGCAGGTCGAGTTCGCCCGGATCACCGGACCGGGCAACTACGGCTGGCCGTACTGCGTCGGCAAGAACGACGCCTACGTCGACTACGACTTCGCCAGCGGCGCCTCCGGCGAGAAGTTCGACTGCGCCGCACCGAAGAACACCTCGCCGCGCAACACCGGACTGACGAAGCTGCCCGCGGCCAAGCCCGCCTGGATTCCCTACGACGGCAAGTCCGTACCGGAGTTCGGCGACGGCTCCGAGTCCCCGATGGGCGGCCCCGTCTACCGCTACGACGCCAACTCCGACTCCCAGGCGAAGTTCCCGAAGCAGTACGACGGCGACTTCTTCGCCGGCGAGTTCGGCCGCCGCTGGATCAAGCGCATCGAGCAGGACAAGAACGGCGGCAACGTGAAGATCAACGACTTCCCGTGGACCGGTACCCAGGTCATGGACATGGACTTCGGACCCGACGGCGCGCTGTACGTCCTGGACTACGGCACCGGCTACTTCAACGGCGACGAGAACTCCGCCCTCTACCGCATCGAGAACGCCACCGAGGGCCACACCCCCGTCGTGGAGGCCAACAGCGATGTGAGCGACGGACAGGCGCCGCTGAAGATCGCCTTCACCTCCAAGGCGACCGACGAGGACGGCGACGAGCTCAAGCTGAGCTGGGACTTCGGGGACGGCGCCACCTCCACCGAGGCGAACCCGACCCACACCTACGAGGCGAACGGCACCTACACCGCGACCGTCACCGCCGAGGACTCCTCCGGCCGCACCGGATCGGCGAGCGTGCACGTCACCGTCGGCAACACGGCGCCCAAAATCGAACTGAAGCTCCCGGCCGACGGCCGGCCGTTCTCCTTCGGCGAGGAGATCCCCTTCGAGGTGCAGGTCACCGACCCCGAGGACCCGCAGATCGACTGTTCCAGGGTCGAGGTCGCCTACGTCCTCGGCCACGACAGCCACGGCCATCCGCTGACCTCCGCCAAGGGCTGCAAGGGCACCATCAAGACACAGGCCGACGGCGAACACGACCCGAACGCCAATATCTTCGGTGTCTTCGACGCCTCCTACACCGACGGCGGCGCGAACGGCCAGCCCCCGCTGACCAGCCACGGGCAGAGCATCCTCCAGCCCAAGCACCGCCAGGCCGAGCACTTCTCGGCTGCCGCGGACGGCGTCACCAAGGGCGACGCGGCAGGCGCCGAGGGCGGCAAGGCGGTCACCGGAGCCAAGAACGGCCAGTGGATCTCCTACGACCCCTACCGGCCCGGCGACGTCACCAAGCTCACCGCCCGGGTGGCCGGCAAGGCGACCAGTGCCATCGAGGTCCGGGCGGGTGCACCCGACGGCACGCTGCTGGGCACCGCGAAGGTCTCCGCCGCGGACGGCTGGACGGACGTGAGCACCGACATCACCGGTGTGCCCGACGGCGCCGACAAGCTCTACCTCGTCTTCAAGGGAGGCGAGGGAGCACTCTTCGACCTCGACAGTTTCACCGTCACGACCGGATGAGGGGAGGAGCCATGACCACCACAGCACACAGCCGCCGCGCTTCCCTCACCGCGGCTGCCGCCGCCCTGCTGGCCGGGGCGTTCGCGGTGCCGAGCCAGGCGGCGGCATCCCAGGCGGCAGCCCAGGCGGCGCCCCTTGCCGAGCCTCGTGCGGAGCAGAGCAAGGTGCTCGTCTTCTCCAAGACCGCCGGGTTCCGGCACGACTCCATCCCCGACGGGATCGCCGCCGTCCGGCAACTCGGTGCGGAGCACGGCTTCGGCGTCGACGCGACGGAGGACGCCGCTGCCTTCACGCCGAAGAAGCTGGCGCAATACGACGCCGTCGTCTTCCTGTCGACGACCGGTGATGTGCTCAACGAGGGCCAGCAGCGGGCGTTCGAGAAGTACATCGGCGACGGCGGCGGCTATGTGGGCGTGCACGCCGCCGCCGACACCGAGTACGACTGGAAGTGGTACGGCGGGCTGGCCGGGGCCTACTTCGAGTCGCACCCGGCGATCCAGCCCGCCACCATGAAGGTCGAGGACCGCGGCCATCCGGCCACCGCCCACCTCGGCGAGAGCTGGAACCGTACCGACGAGTGGTACAACTACCGCTCCAACCCGCGCAAGAGGGCCCACGTACTGGCCACCCTGGACGAGGGCTCGTACACCGGCGGCACCATGGGCGGGGACCATCCGCTGGCCTGGTGCCAGAAGTACGCGGGCGGCCGGGCCTTCTACACCGGTGCGGGCCACACCAAGGAGTCCTACGCCGACCCCGCCTTCCGGCAGCACCTGCTGGGCGGTATCCAGTACGCGACGGGTGCGGTGCAGGCCGACTGCCGTCCGGAGACCGGGTACACACCGCTGTACGACGGCCACGGTCTGGACGGCTGGAAACAGGCGGGCCCCGGTTCGTTCGAGGAGAGCCCGGACGGCACGCTCACCACACGCGGCGGCATGGGGCTGCTGTGGTACGCGGCACGCGAGTTCGACTCGTACTCGCTGAAGCTCGACTGGAGGACGGCGAGTGCGGACGGGGACGACAACTCCGGTGTCTTCGTCGGCTTCCCCGCCTCCGACGACCCGTGGTCGGCGGTCGAGAAGGGGTACGAGATCCAGATCGACGCCTCCGACGTCGCGGAGAAGACGACGGGCGCCGTGTACGGATTCCAGTCGGCGGACATCGCCGCGCGGGACGCTGCGCTGAATCCGCCGGGGGAGTGGAACACCTATGAGATCCGGGTCGAGGGTGAACGGCTCCGGGTGTTTCTGAACGGGGTTCTGATCAACGACTACACGAACGCCGATCCCGGCCGGAGCCTCGTCGACGGGCACGTGGGCCTCCAGAACCATGGGGAGGGGGACGAGGTGGCGTTCCGCAACGTGCGTATCCGCGGGTTGCGCTGATCCCGCCCCAGTGGGTGGGTGGGGGCGCGCGTGGCCTTCACCCACCCACCCGTGACCCCGCACTGTTCGGTTGTGCCCGACCGGCCCGCCACAGGCGAACGGGCATCGAGCGGAGCCCGCGAAGAGAGGGAGGACAACGTGACCCACCAAGCAAGCCCCGCCGGCGAGGCGCCCCGCACGGGGGTGTGGCTCATAGGCGCGAGGGGCTCCGTCGCGACGACGACCATCACGGGTGCCGCAGCCCTCGCAGCCGGTCTGCACCCGGCCACCGGCATGGTCACCGAAACCCCTCCGTTCGCCAACGCCTCCCTCCCGCCCCTCGACTCCCTGGTCTTCGGCGGCCACGACACCGCCTCCTGCCCCCTCCCCAAGCGGGCCGAAGCCCTCGCGGAGGCGGGGGTCGTCCCGTACGGTCTGCCCGGCGCGCTGCGCGCGGAGCTCGCAGCCGCCGACGCGGAGATCCGTCCCGGTGGACCGGCCGCGGAGGACGACTCCGCGGCGGAAGAGCTGGTCGCCGGATACGCCGCCGATATCGCAGAGTTCACCCGCACCCATGGCCTCGCCCGCACCGTCGTCGTCAACGTGGCCAGCACCGAGCCGACCCAGCCGGACCCGGCGGACGACCCCCTGCCGCCCAGCTCCCTGTACGCGGCGGCGGCGCTCCGCGCACGGTGCCCTTATGTGAACTTCACGCCGTCGGTGGGGCTGCACCACCCCCGCCTGGCAGACGCGGCCCGCAGCGCCGCCGTCCCCTACGCGGGGCGGGACGGCAAGACGGGGCAGACCCTCCTCCGTTCCGTACTCGCTCCGATGTTCGCGCAGCGTGCGCTCGCCGTACGGGCCTGGTCCGGCACCAACCTGCTCGGCGGCGGGGACGGTGCGGCCCTCGTCGACCCGGGCGCGGCGGCGGCCAAGAACGCGGGCAAGGCCCGGGTGCTCACCGACAACCTCGGTGAACTGCCCGAGGGGGAGGTGCACATCGACGACGTACCGGCGATGGGGGACTGGAAGACGGCCTGGGACCATATCGCCTTCGACGGTTTCCTCGGCTCGCGGATGGTTCTCCAGACCATCTGGCAGGGCTGCGACTCGGCGCTCGCCGCCCCTCTCGTGCTCGACCTGGCCCGCCTCCTGGCCCGTGCCGACGAGCTGTCACTGACCGGCCCGCTCCCAGGGCTGGGCTTCTACTTCAAGGACCCCGACAGCGGTCCCGCCGATCTGCACGCGCAGTGGCAAGCCCTGTTGCAGCTCGCCACCCGCTTCGCCGGTTCCGCCCGATGACGGCCGGTCGCGTCGCGGACTGGGCGCAGTTGCTGCGGGTCTCGGCCGTGTCGACCGTGCCGGGCGATGCGCTGGTGGGCGCTGTGGCGACCGGCCGGGGCCCGGGCCGGGGCACCGCGCTGGCGGCGGGCGCCTCCCTCTGCCTGTACGAGGCGGGCATGGCGCTCAACGACTGGGCCGACCGGGAGGAGGACGCCCGCGAGAGGCCCGAACGGCCCCTGCCCTCCGGCCGTATCCGCCCTGCGGCTGCCCTCGCGGCAGCCACCGGGCTGACGGCGGCGGGGCTGGCATGCGCCGCCCGCGCCGGACGTCTTCCGCTCGCCACGGCCACCGCGCTGGCCGCCACCGTCTGGGCGTACGACCTCCGGCTCAAGCACACCCCGGCAGGGCCGGCGGCGATGGCTGCCGCCCGCTCCCTCGATGTGCTGCTGGGCGCCACGGCGACGACTGCGGACGGTGAACGGCCTGTTCTGCCCGGACGCGCCCACGCTTCCGTACGTCCGCTCGGCGCGGCGGCGCTCATGGGGGCGCACACCCTCGCGGTCACCGCCGTGTCGCGGCGGGAGGCGGAGGGCGGGGCTCCGGCCGTGCCGCTGGCGGCGCTGGGGGCCGTGGGCGCAATCGCGGGGCTGCTGGTGCGGCAGCGTACGCGGCTGACGGTGGCTGCGAGCGCCGTGTACGCAGCGACGGCCGGCCGGCCGCTGGCACACGCCGCGCTCAACCCCTCGCCGCCGCTGCTCCAGCGCGCGGTGGGCGGCGGCATCCGCGCCATGCTGCCGCTCCAGGCCGCGCTCGCCGCTCACGTCTCCCGTACGGCCGGAGCGGACGCGGCCCGCACAGCCGCGCCCCGCACAGCCGCCGCCCGCAGTGACGTGGCCCGCAAGGCGCAGAACCGGGGCGCCGGTTCCGTGTCCGCTGTCGCGCTGCTCGGCCTGCTGCCCGTCGCCCGCCGCCTCTCCCGGAAGGTCAGCCCCACATGACCCGGTCCCGGCCTCCGTTCCCCGGCTCCCCACTGCGCTACGCCTACGGCACCAACGGCTTGGCCGACCTGCGGCTCGGCGACGCCCTGGGGCTGCTCGCCGACCTCGGTTACGCAGGTGTCGGGCTGACGCTCGACCATATGCACCTCGACCCCCTCGCCCCCGATCTCGCCGCCCGTACTGCGAAGGTGGGCCGCGCGCTGGAGCGGCACGGGCTGACGGTCACCGTGGAGACGGGGGCGCGCTATGTGCTCGACGCGCGCCGCAAGCACCACCCCACGCTGCTCGATCCCGACGCGGAGGCCCGCTCCGCGCGGACGGACCTGCTGCTGAAGGCGGTACGCGTCGCCGCCGACCTGGGCGCGCACGCCGTGCACTGTTTCAGCGGGCAGCTCCCTCCTGGCACCGCGCCGGAGACCGGCTGGGCGCGGCTGGCGGACGGTATCGGCTCGGTGCTGGACGGCGCCGCCGCGGCAGGTGTGCCGGTGGCGATCGAGCCGGAGCCCGGCCATCTGCTGGCGGACCTCGCCGGGTTCCACCGGCTGCGTACCGCGCTCGGCAGTCCCGAACCGCTCGGGCTCACCCTCGACATCGGGCACTGCCAGTGCCTGGAGCCGCAGGCCCCGGCCGACTGCGTACGGGAGGCCGCACCATGGCTGCGGCACGTACAGCTCGAGGACATGCGGCGCGGCGTGCATACGCATCTGCCGTTCGGCGAGGGGGAGATCGACTTTCCACCCGTGCTGGCCGCACTGCGCGCGGCCGACTACGACGGGCTGGTCACCGTGGAACTGCCCCGCGACTCCCATGCCGGTCCCGAGCGTGCTGCCGCCTCCATCGACTTCCTGACCACCGCCGAGGCCAAGGCCGCCGCACTGCCCCAGGAGGACGCCCCATGCTGACCCCGCTCGCCTCCCTCCGCACCGGTCTGGAGCTCCAGCTGACAGCGGAGTCCCGCACCTGGCTGCACCGGGCACTTGCCGAAGCGGCGGATGCGCGTACTGACCCCGCCGCGCCCCGCACCGGCGCCGCACCCCGACTCCCGTGCTGGGAGCTCCACTTCGTCACCGCGGGCCGCAAGTGCCGCCCCGCGCCCAGGGGCGGCGGCGCAGCATCCGCTTCCGACCCCGTCGACGCCGCCCGCGTGCTCATCCTGCACGCCGCGGCCCCCGGTACCGACGCACTCGCCCGCCTCTACACGCGCGGCACCGCGGACGAGCGACGCGCTGTGCTGCTGGCCCTGCCGCATCTGGACCCGCCGCCGGACACGGCAGGCGCCCTCGCCCTCGTGGAGGACGCGTTACGGGCCAACGACACCCGGCTGATCGCCGCCGCACTGGGGCCGTACGCCGCCGCGCATCTGGACGCCCACCAGTGGCGGCAGGGCGTGCTCAAGTGCCTGTTCACCGGGGTGCCGGCCGCCGTCGTAGCGGGGCTCGAACACCGCGCCGCGGGGGACGCCGAACTCGCCCGGATGCTGGAGGACTACGCGCGTGAGCGCACCGCCGCGGGCCGCACCGTGCCCGAGGACCTCGGGCACCTGCTGAAACTGGCCCGGTTCGAGGAGACCGAGGAGCGTGAAGCGCCATGAAGCCGCAGCCGCAGCCACCGAAGACCAGCCGTCGCATCTTCGACCCGCACATCCATATGACCTCCCGCACCACCGACGACTACGCCGCGATGTATGCGGCCGGGGTGCGCGCGCTGGTCGAGCCCTCCTTCTGGCTCGGCCAGCCCCGCACCTCGCCCGCGACGTTCTTCGACTACTTCGACTCGCTGCTGGGCTGGGAGCCCTACCGCGCAGCCCAGTACGGCATCGCCCACCACTGCACCCTGGCGCTCAACCCGAAGGAGGCCAACGACCCGCGCTGCACACCCGTGCTGGACGAGCTGCCGCGCTACCTCCTCAAGGACGGGGTCGTGGCGGTCGGCGAGGTCGGCTACGACTCGATGACCCCGGCCGAGGACACCGCGCTGGCCGCCCAGCTCCAGCTGGCCCTCGACCACGAACTACCGGCCCTCGTGCACACCCCGCACCGCGACAAGGCCGCCGGGCTCGCCCGCACGCTCGACGTACTGCGGGAGTCGGGACTGCCGCCGGAGCGGGTGGTGCTCGACCACCTGAACGAGACGACGGTGGGCGCCGCCGCGGACAGCGGCTGCTGGCTCGGCTTCTCCATCTACCCCGACACCAAGATGGACCCCGACCGGATGGTCCGCATCCTGCGGGTGCACGGCACCGAGCGGGTGCTGGTCAACTCCGCGGCCGACTGGGGCCACAGCGACCCGCTCAAGACCGGCCACGTCGCCGACGCGATGCTCGCCGCCGGCTTCGACGAGGACGACGTCGACCAGGTGCTGTGGCGCAACCCGGTCGCCTTCTACGGCCAGAGCGGACGGCTCGCCCTCGATGTCGCCCCGCCGGGCGAACGCGAGCAGCAGCTGTTCCAGGGCAACTCCATCCTGCGCGGCGGAGAGTGAGGAGAGCGCGGCCATGCGATTCCGGCACCCCGACGGCACCACGGTCCACCTCGCCTACTGCACCAACGTCCATGCAGCCGAGCAACTCGACGGCGTACTACGGCAGCTGACCGAATACGCGGAGCCGGTACGCCGCAGGCTGCACCGCGACCGGCTCGGCATCGGCCTGTGGCTGGCCCGCGACGCGGCTCGTACGCTCACCGACGACCCGGCGGCGATCCGCCGGCTGCGCTCCTGCCTCGACCGGGCGGGCCTGGAGGTCGTCACCCTCAACGGCTTCCCGTACCAGGGCTTCGGCGACGAGCACGTCAAATACCGCGTCTACCAGCCCGACTGGACCGACGACGCGCGGCTGGACCATACCACCGACCTCGCCCGGCTGCTGGCCACACTGCTGCCCGACGATGTGACCGAGGGCAGCATCTCGACGCTGCCCCTCGCCTGGCGCACCGGCTTCGACGCCGAGGCCCGCCGCCGTGCGCTGACCCGGCTGCACACCCTCGCCGCGCGGCTGGACGCGCTGGAGGAACTGACGGGCCGCTCCGTCCGCGTCGGACTGGAGCCCGAGCCCGGCTGCACCGTGGAGACCACGGCCGACGCCATCGCGGCGCTGACGGGAGAGGAAGGGCCGCCCGCGCACCGGATCGGCGTCTGTGTGGACACCTGCCATCTGGCCACCGCGTTCGAGGACCCGGCCAAGGCGCTGGCCGCACTCGGCGAGGCGGGCCTGACCGTCGTCAAGTCCCAGCTGTCCGCAGCGCTGCACGCCGAGCACCCGGAACGGCCCGAAGTACGCGCTGCCCTCGCCGAGTTCGCCGAGCCGCGCTTCCTGCACCAGACCCGCGCCCGCACCCCGGACGGCACCCTGCGCGCCACCGACGACCTCGACCGGGCACTGGCACCCGGAGCGCTGCCCACCACCGGGCCCTGGCGCTCCCATTTCCACGTCCCCCTGCACGCCCCGCTCAGCCCACCGCTGAGCGCCACCACGCCGGTGCTCCGCGAGACGCTGACGCACCTGGTCGGCGGCCCCACCCCGCTGACCCGGCACCTGGAGGTGGAGACCTACACCTGGCAGGCCCTCCCGCCGGCGCTGCGCCCCACCACTCGTGCACAGCTCGCCGACGGTCTCGCCGCCGAGCTGTCCACCGCCCGCGACCTCCTCACCGGTCTCGGCCTCAAGGAGCTGCCGTGAGCGCCCCGTTGCTGGTCATCGACGTGGTCGGGCTGACCCCCGCGCTCCTGTCCCATATGCCGAACCTGCGCGCCCTGGCCCGGGACGGCTCGCAGGCTCCGCTCGGGACGGTCCTCCCCGCCGTCACCTGCGCCGCCCAGTCCACCTTCCTGACTGGCGAACTCCCCTCCGGGCACGGCATCGTCGGCAACGGCTGGTACTTCCGCGAGCTCGGCGACGTACTGCTGTGGCGCCAGCACAACGCGCTGGTCGGCGGCGAGAAACTGTGGCACACAGCGCGCGCCCGGCAGCCCGGCTACACGGTGGCGAACATCTGCTGGTGGTACGCGATGGGTGCGGATACCGACTGGACGGTCACCCCGCGCCCCATCTACTACGCCGACGGCCGCAAGGAGCCCGACTGCTACACCCGGCCGCCGTCGCTGCACGACGAACTCGTCGCCGAACTGGGCGACTTCCCGCTCTTCACCTTCTGGGGCCCCGGCGCGAACCTCACCTCCTCCCGGTGGATCATCGACGCCACCCGCCACATCCTGCGCACCCGCCACCCCGACCTCGCCCTGGCCTACGTCCCGCACCTCGACTACGACCTCCAGCGCTACGGTCCCGACGACCCGCGTGCCCACCGCGCCGCCGCCGACGTGGACGCAGCGCTCGCCCCGCTGCTCGCCGACGCGCGCGCCGAGGGCCGCACCGTCGTCGCACTCTCCGAGTACGGCATCACCCGCGTACGCCGCCACGTCGACATCAACCGTGTGCTGCGCCGCGCCGGGCTGCTGGAAGTCCACACCCAGGACGGCATGGAGTACCTGGACCCGTGGGCCTCCCGCGCCTTCGCCGTCGCCGACCACCAGCTCGCCCACGTCTACGTACGCGATCCCGCCGACCTCCCCGCCACCCGCGAGGCACTGGCCGGACTGCCGGGCCTGGACCGGCTGCTGGACGAGACCGGCAAGAAGGAGGCGGGCCTGGACCATCCGCGCTCCGGCGAACTGGTCGCCGTCGCCGCACCCGACGCCTGGTTCACCTACTACTACTGGCTGGACGACCGCCGCGCCCCCGACTTCGCACAGCTCGTGGAGATCCACCGGAAGCCCGGCTACGACCCGGTCGAGCTGTTCATGGACCCGAACGACCCCTACGTCAAGCTGCGCGCCGCCGCCGCGCTGGCCCGCAAGAAGACCGGTATGCGCTACCGCATGGCCGTGGTCCCCCTCGACCCCTCCCTGATCCGCGGCAGCCACGGCCGGCTGCCGGACCGCATCGAGGACGGTCCCGTACTCCTCTGCTCCCGCCCCGGCGCGCTGGGCACGCGGGGGCCGGACACCGGGGCAGATCCGTTCCCCGCCACCGAAGTGAAGCGCCTGCTTCTCGATCTCGCACTGGGAGACGTCTCATGACCAGCAGATCCGCTCGGCCCCAGCATCCCGAACTCGACCGTACGCTGCGCCGCCGCGGCTTCCTCGGCGTCGCGGCAGGCGCCACGGCCGCCACCCTGCTGGGCAGCGCCACCCAGGCCGCTGCTGCACCGGGCGAAGCGGCCTCGACGGACTGCCGCCCGATCGTCCCGCGGGGCAAGCTCGGTATCCAGCTGTACACCGTCCGCGACCAGATCCAGAAGCTCGGCTTCGCCACCGTCTTCAAGGAGCTGGAGCGCTACGGCTACGACGCCGTCGAGTTCGCCGGCTACACCCAGGGCACCGGAGACCTCACTCTCCGCCAACTCAAGCGCCTGCTGCGCGACCACGGACTGCGCGGAATCGGCAGCCACGTCGGCTACTACTCCGCCAACCCCGACGACTACACCTTCGCCACCCAGCTGGAGAAGGTCCTCGACGACGCCGCGGCCCTCGGCGTCCCCCACGTGGGCACGGCAGCCAGCCCGGACCGCTACGGCCGGACAGTCGACGCATGGAAGCGCGCCGCGGAGGACTTCAACAGCTACGGAGCGGCAGCCCGCGAGCGCGGACTGAAGTTCTACCAGCACAACCACCAGATGGAGTTCGGCTTCGCCGAGGACAAGCCCGACGTACGCCTCTACGACGTGCTGCTCGCCGAGACCGACCCCGAGCTGGTCTATCTGGAGATGGACATCTACTGGGCCTTCGCCGGCAAGCACCGCTTCAGCGTCCGCCCCGACGGCACCCCGGCCCCCTTCGACCCCGTCGACTACGTACTGGCAGCCCCGCACCGCTACCCGCTCTTCCACGTCAAGGACGGCGAACACGACGAAGCGTCGCCGGACGGCTACCACATGGTCGACGTCGGCGACGGCGACATCGACTACGAGCACTTCGTCGGCACCGTGCTGCGGCGGCACCGGGGCCGCCGCGCCGATCACCACTGGCTGATGGAACGCGACGACGCGGTCGACCCCAACGCCAACCCCGCGGGCTCCCTCACCTCGGCCCGCCGCTCGGCCGCCTACCTCCGCGCCAAGCGGTAACGAGAGCTTTCCCCGCAAACAGGGCATAAGCCCCAACCTGCCAGGAAACCCAGGTGAGAAGCACTCCCAACCCTTGGTATCGTTACGGCCGTCGCCACAGCAACCCAACCGCTGTGGCACGGCCCGGTCCGGGTGGCGGAATGGTAGACGCGCTAGCTTGAGGTGCTAGTGCCCTTTATCGGGCGTGGGGGTTCGAGTCCCCCCTCGGACACGTACCAAATCCCCACGGCTTCCTGTGTGCCGTGGGGATTTGCTGTTTCCGACGCCGGGTGTGATCTCGGCAAGGACTGTGGCCTTGTTCGAGGCGTAGGTGAGCTGGAGCCCCAGCTGGCTGTAGAGCTCGGCTTTGTCGGTATGGCCTGTTGGGGGAGTGGCTGCGGCCATAAGGTCGATGGTCTCCTCGATGCGGTGTGGGGAGAAGAGTTTCGCGATCCATTCGTCGAGTGGTCCGATCAGCCAGGATTCGCGCAGGTAGACGTTTCGGGGGTGCTGGATGCGGTTCGCGAGTGCGTACTCGTTCGGGAAGCGGCAGCGGTAGTAGGCGCTTCCGTGGGACCACTGCCCTTGTATGCGGCGCTTGCATACGCCGCAGAGGAGTCGCCCCCGGAAGAGATAGGGATTCCGGGTTCGGTGCTTTACGTGCTGGTGCCGGTGGAAGCCCTGATGTGCAACTGGCCCTGAACGCGGGCGAAGGTGTCGTCGTCGACGAGCGGGGTATGGACGATCTCTTTCGAGATGATCCACTTGTCCTGGGTGTTCCAGCGCATCTTGGTCGTGTAGCCGAGGCTGACATCGGAGATGTCGAGCAGCGCCTCGTGCTTCTTCTGCCGGTTCCAGACCTGGCGGCCCGTGTAGCGCGGGTTGTCCAGGATCGCGCGCACGGCGCTCTTGGCCCAGGCGCGGGCGTCTCGGTGAGGATTGCGGCGGGGGTCGTGAGCCGAAGGGCTGGGGATGCCGTCCCGGGTGAGTCCTTCCGCGATGGCATAGATCCCGTATCCGCGTAGGAACTCGCTGAAGATCCGTACTACTACGGGTGCGGTCCGTGGGTCGGTTTCCAGGCCGTGCAGTCGTTTTCCCTCGGCCGCTTTGCCTGGGTTCGGGTGGGGTCCCAGATCGCGCAAACGGTAGCCGTGGGGTGGTCGGCCGCCGAGGAAGCGGCCTTCCATCAAGGTCTGGGAGGACATCGCCGCATGCACACGCACCTTGATGCGGTTGCGTTCGCCCTTGGACGTGCCGCCGAACACGGACATGATCAGGTCGTGTGCTTCGTTGCTGCCATCGACCGCGCCGCCGACCTCGGGCACCCGGAGTGGCACGCCGTAGTGAACGAACAGCGGGAAGGTGTCGCCGAACTCGTTGCCGTAGAAGGCCCGCTGGGGTTCACCGATGACCACTGCGTCGAACCCACGGCTGGGGTCAGCAAGTGCGGCCAGTAGTGCCTGGGCGTGCGGGCGCCGTTTCCAGGGCAGGGCTCGGGTCTCTGCGATGTCGAAGTAGTCGGCAGCGATTGTGCCGCCGGTCGGCCCGATGAGTGCTTCGGCCCCGCCCGCGCTGCCAGAGTCGGGATGCCTCGGGTTCTTGCTGGTCCTCGGTGGAAACGCGTCCGTAGAAGGCGAAACGGAGCGCGCGATCGGGCGCCGGTCCAGCGTTGGCAGCTGGATTCGGCGTCGTGTTCAGCCAGGGAAGCGAGAGGTCGGTTTCACTCACCCGCGTGATCCTTTTGTTGGTGGTTCGTGGGGTCGTCCTGTGATAGCTCCACGCTCGCCGGAGCGCCAGTGTGCTCTACGTGCTGCCTGAGAATGCGCAGAAGGATGCCGACGGCAGCGTGATCGAGTTGCGGCTCAGGCGCGGCAAAGTGGACGCGAAAGCGGCTCGGTGGTGTCTCAGCGCTTGGGCGTTTGGTCATCCGTCACCGTCCGACCCGGCGGTAGTGCCTTCGTGCGCGGTGCCTGGGTGTGAGGAGAGAAGGCGGTGTTGCTGAGTGGGTGGAGGATGGCCGTTCGGAGTACGCATCACGTAGGCGGGCTTCGCCCAGCCGGAGGCAGTCAGTTCTCGGACTCACACAAGAGATAGACAATTCGTCACGCGATGTTGCCATCGCTCAGCCTCGGACTGGCTTAACGGAGTAGTACGACATGGACTCCCGGGCGGCGGCGTCAGCTGATTGAGCAGCAGCTCGAGGTGGCTGGGCCGGTGGCCCGACCAGCTGGACGCGCTCCCGCTCGGTGTCGTGCCGTAGAGGGCTATCAGCTGGGGTGCGGCGCACGCTGGAGGAACGGTGACGAGTTGCGGGTCTGGAGGAGACGAGTTCGCATCGTCCATCTGACACGGCGCACAACTTCGGTCCCGATCCGAGGCCCTCCGGCGCGGAGGGTGGCATGCGGCTCAGCGTGCGCCCGAAGCTCCGGGGCGGGCGACGCACAGCGCCCAGATGACGAACCCGTACATTGCGATCAGGACGACGGACCAGATCGGGTAGTAGGGCAGTGACAGAAAGCTCGTCACCAGGAGCAGGCCGGCGATGGCGACTCCCGCTATGCGAGCCCAGAGCCTGGCTTTGAAGAGGCTCAGGCCGACCATGAACGCTACGAAGCCCAGTATCAGATGAATCCAGCCCCAGCCTGACACGTCGAATTGGAACACATAGTCCGGCGTGCTCACGAAGACGTTGTCCTTGGCGACGGCCATGATGCCGCGCAAGATTCCGAGCACCCCCCCGATGACGAGCATGACCGCACCGAATGCCACTACTCCGGTGGCCAGCGGCTCGTAGCTCTGGGCCGGGTGCTTCACTGCTTGCGTCATGATGACTCCTCGGTTCGTCGGGGTTCTCCGAACGGTGACTGGTACAGATTTCATGCCAGGATCAATACGACGAAGATCAGGCACGCGATGATGTTGATCAGCCAACTGTTGTTGTTCATCCAGTCCCGAAGGCTTGGCATCGCCGACGCGGCACGGCGCCCCAGGAGCACACGCAAGAGCAGCGGGATGGCGCCGACCGCAACCGTCAAGGCGATGAACGGCAGTGCGTCGGTGTAGGAGTCCCTCGCCTGCTCCACATGAATGCCGACGGTAAGCATCACCATCAGGTCCGACGGCATCACCAGAATGACCAGCAAGCCCGCCCGGAACGCCTTCCGGATGTCGGCCGACATCAGCGCATACAACCACTTCGGCGGTTCAACGGTCTCCCGCTTCCGCCAGTTCCGCAGGGCGACCAGAATCAGCAGGGCCACCAACACGTACTGGATCACACGGCCGACGGAGCTTTTGTTGCCGGCGCTTCCGAGGTCGACGGCACCACCCAGGCCGGTGGCAACCCCCAGCATGACGGCCACACCCGCCGAGGTGGCCATCAGCACTCCGGCCAGAAAGCCCAGGGATATCCGAACGGCTTTCTGCGCCGTGGCAAAGATGACGGCCGACATGATCTGGGGCCCCGCCATCATGGTGATTGCGAGAGGCAGAACATTCAGATTGTTCATAGGAGACCATCTCTGTGGAGCTGGTCACGCGGCATGGACCTGCTCAGCAGGCCGTGCGCCTGAGTCTCCTCCTCTTTTTTCTTCTCCGTTCCAATTGGACCAGGACCTGTCACCAGCGCACACCTATGTAGCCCAAACGGGTGAGGTTGGCGCAGGGGGCGGCAGGGATGCGACATATCACCGAGGTGTATGTCGCCACCCGCATGCACCCGGTCACACGTCGTAGGACCCTGCCGACTGCCGGAGGCCGAGTGCACAGGTGAAGTCGCGCAGGAGGTCGGCGAGGACGGACGTGTGAGCACTCAGCCGCTCGCGGGTACCCGCGCACTGGGAGCCGACCCGGTGGAGAACGAGCGCCGACGCGTGGAACTGCTCACGGGCCCCAAGGAGATACGCGAACACGCTGTTTCCGTACGTCTGGCCTGGGAGGAGATGGAGGCCGTGTGCCGCCCCGGCTCCGTGGTGGTCGAGGAGTTCATGGCGGTTCGGCCGCGTGGCTCGGTGCAGCGCCTGGCCTCGCGGGTGACGGGCCGGCTGCGGCCCGGGCCGGATCGCGGGACGCGTTCGCCTCGCTCTTCCCCGCGATCACCGCCACCGGCGTCTCCAAACGCACTGCTCTTCAGGCTCTGGCCCGCCAAGAGGAGGGACTCCGGGGCCTGTACGGCGGCGCGGTGTTCCGGGGAAGCACCGGCGGCGCCCTGGACGCCGCCCTCGTCCTGCGCACCCTCATCGGCGCGGGGGACGAGGTGTGGCTGCGAGCGGGCGCCGGGGTCACCGCTCAGTCCAGCCCAGCACAGGAGATCGAGGAGACCTGCGAGAAGCTGCGCAGCGTCGCTCCGCACCTCAGGTTCTCCAAGGACTGATCCGACACCTTTCGAGAACTTCCCGAAGTCCTGACCGACATCGCGATCCAGGGCCCGGCAGCGTTCCGCCGCTTCAAGGACATGCTGGCCACCTCACCGGCACAGCTGAGGCGACACTGGTTGTTCTATGCGGAGCTGCAGTTGGGCCTGGCTCGCGGTTCAGGGCTACCGGCCGGCGCTGTCGGGCGGTCACTGACCCCCGCGGTCTTCACGGTCCCCAGTATCGGTAGGTCTCGATCCTTCCCCAAGCTCTCGGCTTCGCTCGAGCAGGGGAGGCCCCATCGCCCCTTCGGGTGCAGGGTCCGGCAGCGGAAGGTCGAGAATGCCGATCGCCTGCCGGTACCTGCCTCACGCACAGACCGCCACGATGTGGCTGCCGGGCAGCAGGTCCACCTTCTTCACGGTGACCTCGACACCGAGAACGACCGTCTTGAATGGGACGGTCAGATGCTCTGCGAGCATCGTGTAGAGGCCGGTGAGCTGCTCCTGGTCGTCGTAGGCGTCCACGGTGGCCTGCTCGACCAACTCGTCGAGTTCCGCGTCACTCAGCTGCCTGTCCAGAGGGAACACGGTACCGGCGGAACCCGCAGGTCCCGTCCCTCGGTCAACCGCCGAGTGCGCCGCGCTGAGCCAGGAGGCACGAGCGGGTGCTGATCCGGGACCGATTGCCCGCTCGTGGCACCTACCGATGGCCGCCGGGGCCCATGGCTCTTGATTGAGTAGGAGACCAGCCATGTTCTGGGTGCCCCTGTGGGACTCGAGCCTGTGGCTGCCCGCTCACATTCCAGGCCCTGGAGGAGGGGCTGTGACCTGCGGTTTCTCCTCAGTCTGGATGGGAGTCCGCCGACTCGGCTCTTCCTTGCTTCCCCTGGGGCGCACGACCACGAACGCCGCTGGCAGGAAAAATATGGCGCTGACCTAGGGCGATGCTCAGGCAGTACTGACCGCAGGTTCGCGCCCCCGGCAGGGCACGCCACAGATGGGAAACCCCCTCACCCTCCTCGAAGGCCTCGCTCTGAAGCTCTACGGCTTCCAGGACCTGCGCCGCCAGACCGGCCGCGAACGCTTGGTGGAGGGCGCGCTCCTTGTCGCCCACATCGCTGGGTACATCACCCTGCTTCTGGCGACCATGCCGTTCGTGCACGCACTCGTCTTCGCCGCGCTCCATCAAGCCCTGTTCGGGCTGCACCTGGGCATGGCATTCGCGCCCAACCACAAGGGGATGGACATGCCCGACCCTGACGGCGAAAAGTGGGGACACCTGCGACGCCAGGTCCTCACGTCCCGCAATATCAGGGGCAGCGTCCTCACCGACTGGTTCCTCGGCGGCCTCAACTACCAGATTGAGCACCACCTGTTCCCCAGCATGCCCCGCCCCCATTGAGGCTCGCCCAGTCCATGGTGAAGGCCCACTGCCGCGACCTCGGTATCCCCTACACGGAGACCGGCCTCATCGACTCCTACCGTCAGGCCCTGCGGCACATGTTCGAGGTGGGAGAGCCGCTGCGCGCCGACATATGATGAATGGGCGCTGCTCCGGACTTGGTTGAAGCGTTCCTCGACGGCTTGTCCGCGGAGTTGTGGATGGTGGCCGTACGCCGGCGGCACCCCAGTACGCAGGTGCTTATAGACGTGGGCTGACGGCGCACTGTTCTTTTGTGCTGCCTCAGCGCTTACCTGGTTCGGTATGCCCGGAGGAAGGTCCGCACTCCCTCGACGATGAGTGGCCGGACGCGGGTGTCCTCCGCGGCATTTGCGGAACCGAGTCTGTCGAGCGCGACGCCGAAGGTCAGTGCGAGGAACTGGTCGGCCGCGAGTCGGGGGTCGGGGACGTCGAGCAGCCCGGCTGCGGCGAGGGCGGCGAACCGCTCGGCAAGTGCCTCGTCGGGGGTGTCGGCCAGGGGGTTTTCACCCCGGTGCGGCAGGTGGCCGGATTCCGCCCGGACCAGTCGTTGCAGCGTTGCGTACTCGGCCGAGCCGAGCATGTCGGTTGCGATGCGCATCGAGAACGTGACCAGGGCGTCCTCCAGTTCGGCGGCCTCGGTGGGGTCGGTCAGGGTGTCGTCGAGGGTGTGCCGGATCGTGCTGATCAGTGACTGGCCGACGGCGTCGAGGACTGCTTGCAGCAGCGTCTGCTTGTCGCCGAAGTAGTCGTAGACCGTCCGCTTGGACACCTCAGCCCGGGCGGCGACCGCGTCGACGCTGGTCCGGTCGAAGCCGTCGGCGAGGAACAGTTCCCGGGCTGCCGTGAGGATGGCGGCCCGCTTCCGCGCGGACCCCTCACGCAGTGTCTTTGTAGTCGGCATGGGCACATCTTAGCTCTTTTACACTGCACGGTGTAGTGTAGTACCGTCGATGCGGGCCGCACTCCTGCACCCGCTCCGCCCGGCCGGGCCGTGCATGCGCCACGCCGGGTGCCGCTTCCCCGGTCCACCCCGGCGGACGACCTCGCACCTGTTCCACAAGCACCATGCCGACCGCGCCCCGTGTGAATGGCTGCTGTGTCCGCGCCGGGCTCGGCAGGGCGGCAGCGCTACGCGTTCGGCCGAACCCCTCACCCGTCCGGCAACGATGGAAAGGACGTTCATGACCGCGACCG